>SLHZ01000008.1 GCA_007135895.1 Balneolales bacterium
TAGGCATAGGAGACGTAACTGTAAAACCGGTCCGTGAGAACCGGATAGCTCTCGAATTCCCATTGCCATCCGGTTTGCTCAAATCGATGGGCACGATTCAGGCGAAAAAGATAGGTGCCGGAAGCATGCCGAAGGCCCAGATGCCAGCTTCCCTGGTACTGGGTTTCGTAAACCCTCGAAAAAAAATGGATCTGTTGAGTGTATCCGGCTTCGTAGCGATAACCGCTTTGGGGGTTTTCGACGCCGGCGGCCCAGGCCGTTTCCGGGGAAGCGGTGAAACCGGTAAAAACCAAAAGCAGAAAGGCCGTTATGTTTCGGTGTAAAGGGGTCATTTGATCGGGCATAATCGGGCACGTTAGGATTCCGGGACGGGGAGGGTGGACGAATACGGGTACAGGTAAAAAACCGATCTGCCATGCAATATGCGACAAGTGTATATCACTTGCAAAGCAGTGATTTTAAAAATAGAAAGACAATAAAAATAATCATGTGATTCAAACAAAAAATGTATACTTTTTTATAAAAACATTTCGTGCTGGATTACGGGTCGGGCGTTTCAAATGACCAACACTAACAAATTATCATAACAGGTTCCCGAGGTGCCAGCAAAGGAAAGAAGGCGCCTGCAGGCCTTGCATAAATACAAGGATCCGGATGCGACACCCCGCCCGGATCCCGTACTCAATGCCCTGGTCGGACTTGTCGCGGCCTATGTAAAGGTTCCGGTTGTGTATCTCAATATGGTTGACAAGGACAAAATTTTCACCCAGGCTTGTTTTGGCGCTCAGGGCGGAGTCATGCCCAGAGGAGGGAGCCTGTGCCAGCTTACCCTGGATAAAGGTGATTTTTTTGAACTTCGGGATTTGGAACATGATCCATTAGCTCAAAATCATGTTAATCTGATTGAAGAAGAAGGAATCAGATATTATGCCGGAATTCCTTTCCGGTCAGCCGATGGATTTGACATCGGAACGCTCTGCCTGATGGACGAGAAACCCAATGCCCTGAGCAAAGAATATATCAGGAATCTCCGGGTTTATGCAGAGATTATTACCAGCCGCCTTGAGTTGTTACGTCAGAACCGTGAGCTGAATGAGTTGAATCGGAACAAGGAGAAATTCATGCGCAAAGTGAGTCATGACATGCGCAATCCGTTGCTGGGCATTGTCGGCTTTTCGGAGTCACTGTATCAGGAGGCCGAGGATGAAGGTGAGAAAGAAATCTACGGCATCATGCTTGATGCCGGCCGGCGCATGATGACCATGGTCAACCATCTGCTCAATGCCGAATATATCCGAAATGAAACTCTCTCTCTGGCCCTCAGGGAGGTTGATCCGGCCGAACTGACACGGGAAGCTGTGGCCCACCAGGAGCCTTTCGTCGCCATGAAGGAGCAGATCCTCGATCTGACACTGCCGGAAAACCGGCGATTTCAGTTGGATCCGGACCGATGGAAGCACGTCGTCAGCAATCTGCTGAATAATGCCGTAAAATTTACGCCAAGAAAAGGCCGGATCTCAATTACCCTTGAGATTCTGGAGTCGGAAAGCCGGAGTCTGGTGCTCCGTGTGCAGGATACGGGAATTGGGATGACCTCCAAACAAGTTCAAAATCTGTATTCCAAAGGGATCTCACATCATCGCCGGGGAACAGAGGGCGAAGAGACTTCCGGACTTGGCATGCTGTTTGTAAAAAGAAGTGTAGACCTGCATCAGGGAACCATTGATGTGAGTTCGGTTCCGGGCGAGGGTACACTTTTCACCATTCTCATACCGGAGTGACCATGTCGCAAAAAGTATTGATCATTGATGATGACCCGGCTGTTTCGAACTTCATCAAGTACCGGTTGTCGAAGAAAAGCTACCAGGTAAAACACGTGGATAATGGTATTGAAGGACTGGATGCGATTCGTGACTTTGAGCCCGACCTGGTTATTCTGGATATGATGATGCCGGGTGTGGACGGTCGTGAAGTGGCCGAACAGGTCCGTGAGCATGGACTGATTGATCCCAATCGTATCATTGTCCTTTCGGGAAAAAAGATGACCGATGAGATCAAAGCGTTGTTTGATATCGGTATTCACGATTATATTCAAAAGCCTTTCAGTATTGACTTGCTACTCCTGCGTATCGAGCGAGCGCTGGCTTCACTTAAATCACGATGATCGACCTGCTTGAACATTATGCCGTTGCCATCATGGCCATCCTGCTGGGGGTGGTACTGGCCATGTTTCTGGTGTTGATTTTTTTCGCCATACTCAACCGGCTGTGGCACAACAGGGGAATTAGCAGAAAAAGAGAGGCATCGGAGAGTATTCAGCCGCTTATCTATTCCTATCTGGATGGTAGCATTAACCGGAGTGATTTCGCCGCCCGGCTAAAAAACAAACATGATATTACCGCAACCTGGGAATCGATAGAAATCATGATCGATAACCTGTCGGGCGAGGAACGGAAGAAATTGCAAATGCTTCTGGATCTCCCCCCGATCAAAAAGCATTTTCTGCGCAAGTTGAATTCCCGAAAACCCATTTCCCTGGCACAGGCCTGCGTATACTTTTCAAAAAAAACACTAACCGACAAATCCATAGCTGTCAGACTGTCCGTTTTGCAGGAGCACTCGTACAATGTCATTGCCTATGCGGCAACCCTGGCGCTTGTCAACACTACAAACCAAGGGTTTCGCGACATGGCCCTGTTACGTTTTCTCCTCCGGAAAAACAATGCTTCCATGGCGGTCAGTGATATCATATTCAAGTACTATGACATCTCGGATGACAAGGAGGTCGCCGCCGAAAAACTGGAGTTCTTTGTCATGAACCCGGATATCCCGGATAAAACACGCGCGGCTGTGATCAGGATGTTTCCGGAACTTGGTTTTTATCAGACCGCGGATACGTTGCGGGATCTTCTCCAGATAAACGTAAAGAATGATCCCACAGGGGAGCTGACAGCGGCGTTATTGGGTGTGCTGATCGATTTTTCGGATCAGAAACTGAGGGAAATTGTCGAGAAACACCGGCTGTGGGAATCGCCCTCTCGGGAAGTCCGCCTGAAAGTGCCGGGCGTATATGCCGACATATATGGGGAAGAGACCACCCGGATACTGCTGGGGCTGGCTCATGACCCGGAGCTCGAAGTCCGCATGGCCGCCCAGCGGCAACTGCTCAAACACCGGCCTCTCATTTCAGAGTCCCGGTTCGAGCCCGATATATCAACGGAATGGCGGGCGATGAAAAAAAGCGGGGATGCCGATGTTTCTAACGGGTAATTTTCTGCTGGGGATTACCGTCCTGGTAATTTTCTATTTTTTTGCACTTAACCTGCTGTATATCATACTGGTTGTTATATCCTACCGCAGCATCAGAAAATTCCGGGATGTGGACAGTATTTTCAATATGACCGGAGTTTACAGCACGAATCTGTACAAACCGGTCAGTATTATCGCTCCCGCCTATAATGAAGAACAATCCATTATTGCCTCGGTCAACGCCCTGCTGAATATCCGGTATGCCAATTTTGAAGTCATCGTGGTCAATGACGGAAGCAGTGACAAAACGCTGCAGGAATTGATCGACTATTTCCGGCTTAAACCTGACAACCGCTATCGTCCCGCATTTCTGGACCACAAGCCTATTCGCCAGATCTATTCTTCTCCCCGCTATCCCGCGCTGGTTGTTGTGGACAAGGAGAACGGACGCAAGGCCGATGCGCTTAACGCGGGTATAAATATGGCGTCCAAAGAATTGATCTGCGCTGTGGACGCAGACTCCATCCTGGAGCCCGATGTCATTGTCAAGATGCTTCGTGTTTTCATGGAAGATGAGAAAACCGTTGCCGTAGGCGGGGTAGTCCGTATGGCCAATGGCTGTACCTACAAACACCGAATGATTGACCAGATCCGTCTTCCCAAATCCTGGCTGGGTCGTGTGCAGGCTGTGGAATATCTGCGCTCTTTCCTTTTTGGCCGTGTTGGCTGGGACAGCCTTGACGCCTTGATGGTGATATCCGGAGCTTTCGGCGTGTTTGATCGCAACGCCGTAATACGGGCCGGCGGTTATCTTCACGATACCGTAGGAGAGGACATGGAACTGGTTGTCCGTCTGCACAAGTATCACCGGCAAAATAATTTGCCCTATCGCATCCGGTTTATTTTTGAGCCGGTCTGCTGGACCGAGGTGCCGGAAGACTACAAGACCCTTTCCAGGCAGCGCAACCGCTGGCACCGGGGACTGGCCGATACCCTATATCGGCACAGGGACATGCTTTTCCGGCCGGCTTATGGCCGGGTTGGCACGATTGCCATGCCATATTTTCTGATTGGAGAATTACTGGCGCCACTGGTGGAACTGTCCGGCTTTTTCATTGTCGCCCTATCATGGTGGCTGGGGGCGATCAATATTTCGTTTGCCCTGCTTTTCCTCTCGTTTTCAATTGTTCTGGGAATGATACTTTCACTGAGCGCTGTACTGTTGGAAGAAATGACATCGAAACGGTATGAGCGGGCAACCGACATTCTTATCCTGGCATTGTATGCCTTCCTTGAAAACATTGGATATCGCCAACTGCATGCCTGGTGGCGCATACGGGGCCTGGTTGATTTTCTGAGGGGTAAACGTGACTGGGGGGTCATGGTTCGAAAGGGAATCAAGACCTGAATAGCACGTGGAAGCAGTATCTCAATGGCTCGAGGAAACTGGACCTGTATGACCCGTGGGACAAGCGTCTGATCGGCAAGGGAATCAAAACCGGATTAGCCGGGGAGGTCAGGAGCGGACCGGGATGACGAATCTACTGGCCGAAAGAGTACTCAGCGGCACAGCTCACGGAAGGCCAGTCTCGCCCCCGGGTTATTCATTCCCCGTGCCCGCGCGAGATCGACACAGCTGGCGCGCCGGTTTCTGGCGTTCCAATAGAGCAGGCCGCGGTGAAAGTAGGCCTGGTCAAATCGGCTGTCAAGTGAAATGGCCCGGGTGTACGCATGCAATGCTTCGTGAAAACGGTCCAACGATTCGTAACACCGGCCTGTCATGAGCCAGGCACCGACATGTTCGGGCCATTGGGAGGTGAAAAATCGAAATTGCTCCAGTGCAAATTCGTATTGTTCATTATGCCAGGCCAGCACCCCTCTTGTAAAAGCGGCACCGGTCCGGTAGCTGATCTCTTGAATCAGGGAATCCATCTTTATGTCGCTCCCACCGGTTTCCTGCTGAAGGATGGGACGAATGAGATTCAACACATAGCCGCTGGCAGCCGTGTTGTTGTGAAGAATGACCCTGTGAAACTCGTCCAGGGCGACGGTCAACAGGCCGCGGTCATAGTGGATCCAGCCGCGGTAATAATAGATCTGGTACATCTCGGGATGCCGTTCTGCCAGACCGTTGAAATAGGCAAGAGCCTGCCGGTCATTACGCTGGTAGTAGCGGATGGCACCAAGATAGTAGGGCACCAGAGGACATTCCGGCGCAGTCTGTTTCACCTGCCGCAGGAGAAGTTCCGCCTGTATCCAGTTCCCTTCTTCGATGAGACCTGCTGCCGCTTCGCACTCCTCAAGGTGAGTCCGGCAAAGAGCGACCACGGATTCGGGAAACTCTCTTGAGAGCGTGACGACCCGTTCAGGGGAGGTAAAAACAGCCCTTGCATCCCTGAAAAGACTTCGTAAAAAGCTGCCTTGTGCCAGTGCCTGGCTGCTCAAAAGCAGCAACAACAGAAAAGTCATGCAAAGTGAGGAAACCTGTTTTCGGTTCATGCTCAGTGTAATCGATTTAACCGCTTTTCGTTCTTCCCGTCCAGTAATTCTCCGGCTACCCTTGCCACCAGTGTGCGAGCGAGCAGCACAATTTTTCCGGTTTCAAGAGAAACATATCGCTTAATACTCCGGTCATACCCCATACAATCCATTAAAACCATATCGGAACCGTTTTTTTTGATCTCTGCCACAGACCGGGTGAGTTCTTCACTTGGGCTGTATGGTGGTGCGTAATGAACCATGGCCTCGATTTTACGTTTTTTCCAGGCTCGAATGGCCGGCCTGATCTGTTCCGGTGCCGGTACGATGACGGTAAGCTTTCGGTGATCCAGCAGAAGGGGAATGAAATCGTGGACAATGTTCTTTGGAATCAGCAGAGGAACCGTGGATGTGAAGGAGGATTGCTCAATACCGGTGCAAAGAACCAGAATTACAGCCGCTCCTTCTGCCTGAAGCTTGTCAATGCATTGCTGCATTCTGGTAATAAGATGTTTTTCAGCGGAGCAAATACTGCTGCCGTCAGAGAGCCTTGTGACAATGAGTGAATCTGATGGTGCGTATTCCCACTTCAGGATTTCTTTGCGTGTAAGGCCGTCCAGACCACCAGATTGGCGTATCAGGATATCGGGCGGCCAATAGGGCCTCATCTCCTTCAGAATGTCTTCACGCGGAGATTGGCCGGGTGTCACAACACCAAGTATGATTTTTGATTTATTCATGGGGTCTTTCCATGGTTGGCTTTGATGCCGGAGCGTCGCTCTGATTGTAGGGGACAATCGGCTTTTTGACAACCGGCTCGATTTCTTCAAGCAGTGAGAGGTCGTTCATGGTAACAGAAAGAACCAGGTTCTCTTTTCGGGTCGCCAGGATCCGGATTTTCTTTCCTGTTTGAATTTCCGCGCTGGTGAGCGGTTTGCCGCTGTCCGCATCCAGTGTCATGATAAGGTCAGGAAAAGTATATCGTCTTTCGCCCCGGATCTCCAGCGTCATGTATTCATTCCAAAAAGTGAGTTCGGCAGCACCTGCTTCAAGGTGTCCGACATCGAAACCGTGCCGGGTTTTCCGGCAAAGCCGGGTAATGGTTCCGCAGCAGACGATCTCACCCTTCAAAAAGTGCGCAACCTGGACGGCCGCCTCCCCCGGTCCACTTTCGTATCCTTGATAAAAAGCGTCTCCGGTTTCAATGGCGTGTGTGATTGCGCCCGGAGCCCCGAATTTTTTGACATATTCGGCACGAACCGGATTCCGGATCACGGTTACAAGCCCGCCGGCCTGAATGGCCGCTTGTCGGACCAGACGGGATGCCGGCCCGAGTCGGCCCTGGATATAGCCTTCAAGATAAAGACTCTTTTGTCGATTCCCTCCCGCAAAAGCCTGGCAGGAAAGGTAGTCATCGACATGGTGAAGTCCCATCCCGCCCATTTTTCCCGTTGGATGAGCCCGCCCGTTGCATGGTGCGTCTATGAGGGGCAAACCAAGCGTTGCGGCAGCAATCCATCCGTTAATAGAGGCCATTCCTCCATTCTCGTTGGAAATAAATCCTCCGACTGGTTCGGTAAAAGAATCTTTAAATACACGGGCCGCACGAACGTGATCTTCCGGCAAGACCTGTTTGTCGCCGGAGGCAGGGGCGCCGACAAGCGATGCGGTGGCAAGGAGTGTTTGCGGATCAAGGGCATTCAGGGGAAGCAGCTTCAACGGCCCCTGTGAAAGGGCAAAGCAGCCGGCCTGCCAACCCATGTCCATCGACTCTCCGCCTCCTCCTCCAAGGATGCAACCTCCTGCGAGGAGCTTTTTGAGAACCTGTTCGTCGAGAACCTGTTCGTCGAGACGCTGTTCATCGCGTTGTTTCATCACCATCATTAATGATACCTTGGCTGTGAATGCCATTACGTTGTGAGCCGTTTGACCTGGCCATCCACGCAGAATACCGGGAATCTGTATTTTCGGAGTCCTGCAAGAAAGATAGGCTCTTTTTTTTTATACTGCTTGGAAAGACGGCGCGATGCCCATGTTTTCTGAATAATTGCCGGATCAGGAACCGAAACACCGGACGGCTTGAAACCAGCTATGAAAAAAAACAAACCCAAACCCCGGACAACGAACCCGCAGTCACCGGAAACTGCTCGCCTGCAACCAGGGTCAACGGACTCCGATCGTCCGGATGCCCTGCCCATGGTGCCTGTCCGACCAGAACCACGGCCGCTGAAGCCGGCTCGCCCGGAATCAATGCCTCTGGAACCCGTCCGCCCGTATCCGCCGGAATTGCCTGATCAGATCGAGCAAGTGAACCGGACCCACAATCCGCGCTTTGTTTCCGAAAAGCTTCTCGCCGGGGATTGGCTGCTACTGGAAGACCGCTATGCCACGGGATTGCATCTTCTCTCGGAACTAAAAAAACGAATTTTCGGGAAAAGAAAAGACCATTCAGACAAAGACGACAGTTTTCTGAGTTACCGGCAAAAACGGGCGATTTTCAGAAACGCGTCGAACCGACTCGTGGTACCTGTCGAGAAGTCCCGGATTGCCTTGAAAAAAGCCCCTGAAATCGGCTGGTTTGACATATTATATCCGGAACTCCCGGATTTTTTCCTCTCTTTCCCACAGGTCCAGGGACTGAACAGCTCCTGGCAATGGTACCGGAAGGGTATCCGCTACTCCGTGCTCACTCACGCGATCCATCCCTGGTACGGGGTCTATTTTCCCACACGGCACGATCATTTGCTGCTCTTTGATGAGTGGCTGAAATCCTATGGTGGCAGCCGGGAAAAAGCGGTAGACGTGGGGACCGGCTGTGGCGTTCTGGCGTTTCAGATGATTCGTCATGATTTTGCGCAGGTTGTGGCCCTGGATGTCAATCCCAATGCCGTCCTGTCCGTGCAAGAAGAAATCACCCGTCAGGATCTTGGACATCGTTTGCAAGTAATGGTCTCGGATCTCTTCGATGGCTGTCCTAATCTCTTCCATGGTTTTCCCAAAGAAAAGAGTGATCTGGTTGTCTTCAATCCGCCCTGGCTTCCGGCGGACTCGGCTGGTTATGCACCAGACCAGATTTCCATACTGGACCGGGCCGTCTATCATGAGAAGGATCTGTTTGAACGGTTTTTCCAACAAGCGGGGGCGTATGTCAATGAGAAGGGGCGTGTTCTGGTCTTTTATTCGAATCTTGGCCGGCAGTCGGGCAGCGCTGTGGCCCATCCGGTGGAACAGGAACTGACATTCAACAGACGTTTCAGGAAAGTCCGACATCTTCGCCGCAAAGTCCGGCCGCCTTCACGGAAGACCCGGCGGAGAGATCATCGCAAGAAAGAGTGGGTTGAGCTATGGGAACTGGCCCCTTGTCTGGTCATGGAGCCATGAGAAAGGACAGTGACTCCGGATCAAGTGTTCATCAAGATCGAAAATTTCCCTTTTTTGCGTATTTTGGGCGGAAATAATTCTTTGTGCAGAAAAAACTCGGGAAAAACTCGGGAAAAAACGAAGGAGTAAAAACGCTGCGGGTAAAAAAACGAGCTATGGACTTAACCAGCTGCTGAAAAGCGGCGGGTATA
>SLHZ01000160.1 GCA_007135895.1 Balneolales bacterium
GTCCATGACGTTTTTAATTATGTCCTGTGTGACAGGTCAATGGTCATGGACATATCATGTGTTTAAGAAATTTGGATTCACAAGGTCACATAGAATGTCCATGACGTTTTTAATTATGTCCTGTGTGACAGGTCAATGGTCATGGACATTTCATGATTGCAGTTGGTCTGCCAGGTTGTAGATTAGGGTCGAGATTTCTGTTTCAGATTCATTAAATTGCAATCCTCAGATACTGCAATTTACGGAACTCCCGGATAAACCGTTTCCCGAACACTAACATTAATAAACGAAATATGCTGGAAGTAATTGGCATTACCAATTGTAATACCATTAAGAAAACACGCTCCTGGCTTGAGGACCAGCAGATCGAGTTTTCTTTCCGCGATGTCAGGAAAAATCCGCTTTCCCCGGACGAGCTGGCCAATCTGGTCATGAGAGCCGGTCTCGAAACCCTGGTCAACCGTCGGGGCAGGACATGGCGTATGCTTGGCCTGTCGGACAAAGAGCCTGATGACAATGAATTGTTCGAGCTGTTGCTGGAGCATCAGGCCATGATCCGGCGTCCGGTTTTTCGCAATGGAGAAGCCGTAATGGTCGGCTTTGATGTGGATGCACTGCAAAGTTTTCTAGAGGAGGATATCTGATGCATCGTGCCGTCGGGTGCAGACTCTTCTCCCTTTCCGGATCTCTTGTCTTTCTTTTTGTGTGCTGGCTGTCGTGGATATTCTTCATTCCGGGGACCGGGATGGCAGATCCATCGGAAATGAGTCCGGCCCGGGGCGAAAAGAGCACCTTTGAAGCCCCTGACCGCCTGAAAGGTCCGCCCGATGTGGCAACACTGCAGTCGCTGCGTGAGCGATTCACCTTTGAGGTGACCTGGGGCTTTCTGCGTATTGGAACCGTACATGTTTATATCCGGGGGGACACCCTTTATCGTGATACTCCGGCGGTGCATCTTGTGGCCGAGATGATTTCCAACCGTCGCATTCCCCTCGTCGGCTACAAGGAGGTACATTACCACACCTTCAAGGCTTATAATGAAGAGCTTCCCTATGGTCTTTTATTCTGGCAGAACTCCCTGCACCGGGATATGATGCGGCGGTATGTCTTTGATTTTGATTACGGGGCCGGATATGCTTATGGTTTTGAGGAAGGGGAATTGCTCGACACGCTATTGCTTGATGAACCGGCCGATGGCGGACCTGCTGTGATGTATTATGCACGGCTCTTTGCCGGCACGGATGCGCAAACCCGGTATCCGATTTACATCGACCGTGAAAAGGCCGAGATATTCATGGATTTTTCAAGCCGGCCGGAGGTCTATGAGTCCCCTGCTTTTCCGGGAGAAACGATCAGGGCATATACCATGAAAGGCCAGGCCGATTTTGACGGTCCGTTTGGTTTTTCCGGCCAGTTCAACGCGTGGTTCCGGGATGACGAGCTCAGAATACCCCTGGAGGCGAGAGTCAGCATATGGATCGGCAGTGTGAGGATCCGGCTGACAGACTATGATCGCCTGCAATAAACAGCCGGCGGCCGGGCCGCTGTAAAGCGTTGCTCCGGCAGGTGCCGGGTCGCTGTAAAGCACTGCTCCGGCATGTGCCGGGTTGCTAGAGAATACCGTTCCGGCATGTGCCGGGTCACTGTAAAACACTGCTCCGGCAGGTGCCGGGTCGCTGTGAAAACCCGTTCCGGCAGGTGCCGGGCGGGAATAACCGTTAACGGACGAAACGAATATATCAATGCCCACACAGATATCTGTCAGACAACTGACCCACGCACTGGACCTGGAACCGCCTGCCTATGCCACGGACGAGGCGGCCGGAATGGACCTGCGTGCCGCTCTCCGGGAATCCATCACCCTGAAACCGGGAGAACGTAAACTCGTCCCGACCGGTCTCGAAGTAGCCCTGCCTCCGGGATTTGAGGCGCAGATCCGGCCACGCAGCGGGTTGGCACTGCGCCATGGAATCACCTTGCTGAACACACCGGGCACCATCGACTCTGATTACCGGGGCGAAGTGAAAGTACTGGTTGTCAACCTGGGCAGCGAACCGTTCGAAATACATCACGGCGACCGTATTGCCCAGATGGTTGTGGCACCGGTAAGCCGCGTTCAGGTGCTTCTTGTCCCGGATTTACCGGACTCGGAGCGAGGTGACGGTGGATTCGGAAGTACGGGCCGAAGTTGAAACGTCTGCGTCCATATCTCGATGTGCTGCGCCATAACCATCAATTCCGGCGTGTATGGCTCAGTCAGATCATCTCGAATTTTGGAGACTGGTTTGCCGTTCTTGCCATTTACTCCATCGTCATTCAGTATTCGGAATCGGAGTTTCTGCTGGGTCTGGTCATCGTCATCAAGTTCCTCTCTTTTGCGGCGGCTTCGCCTTTTGCCGGTTATGTGGCGGATCGTTTCGACCGGCGGACCCTGATGATTCTTTGCGACTTCGGACGTGGCGGCGTGGTATTGTGTTTCCTGCTTGTCCGCGACCCCTCCATGCTGTGGCTGGTCTATTTTCTGACGGCCATGCAGATGGCTTTTGCCGCTGTTTTCGAACCGGCCAAGCAGGCTTCCATCCCCAACATCACCGCCGGCGATGAACTGGTCAAAGCCAATATCATCTCCAATCTGTCCTGGAGCATCATCTTTACCACGGGAATGGGTATTGGCGGTCTGGTTACGGCCTGGCTTGGAACCGATGCCGTTTTTATCATTAATGGCACCGGTTACATCCTCTCCACCTGGTTTATCTTCCGGGCCACGATTCCCCATACGCGTGATGCCGTCACGATGGATTCCCTGAGAAATCCGGTCAGAGGTATCGCCGACGGCTACCGGTTTCTTTTTTCGAACCCCCATATCCTGCGACCCGCCATGGCGAAAGGCACTATTACGTTTTTTCTGGGGGCATTGGTCTATCTGCTGATCCTGGTTTCTGAGGATATCCTGCTGATGGGCAGTATCGGTTTGGGTCTGCTTTATGCCGGACGGGGCTTTGGCACGGCGGTTGGACCGGTGCTGGTCAGACGCTATGTAACCGATGAACGCAAATGGGTCACCATGATGGGAGTGGTCATGATATCGGCGGGTTCGTTTTATATGATCCTGGGTTTTCAGCAGACGGTAGTATGGATGGTGCTGCTGGTCTTTCTGGCACACTGCGGATCGGGTGCCAACTGGGTCATGAGCACCGTTTTGCTCCAGAAGAGGTCACCCGATGCTTTCCGCGGACGCATTTTCAGTTCGGAATGGCTTCTTTTTACAATGACCCATGCTTTATCGGTGACCATGGCCTCGTTTATCATGGAGATGGGCTGGCTGGAACTGCGTCAGGCCATATGGCTTTATGCGGCCTGCCTCATGGGTGCCGGAGTGATATGGATCATGACGGTGGCACGCTCTGAAGCCCGCCAGCGAACGGAAATCCCGCCGGTCTTAGAACCGCAGACTCATTCGTAAAACTCACTCGTACCCCAGTACTTTGGCGCGTCTTGCGGTTTCGTCCACCGCTTTAATCATGGTTACGCGGAGGCCTCCTTCTTCGAGCTTGAGCAGTCCGTCGATGGTACAGCCGGCCGGTGTGGTGACATGATCCTTCAGGATGGCGGGGTGCTGACCGGTTTCGGCCACCATGCGGGCGGCACCGAGACAGGCCTGGGCCACCAGGGCCGTTGATACATCGCGCGGGAGTCCGCACTTGACGCCTCCTTCGGCCAGCGCTTCGATTACTACGTAGATGAAGGCCGGACCGCTGGCACTCAGACCGGTGACCGTATCGAAATACTTCTCGTCGAGCACCATGGTTTTTCCAACGGCATCGAACAGTTCGGTGGCCAGCCGGATATGCTCTCCGTTGGTCTCGCTGCTGCTGGCCAGGACCGTCATCCCGGCCCCGATCTCCGAGGGGGTGTTGGGCATGGCGCGTATCACGGGCAGAGGCTGTCCGACGGCCTTCTGAAGCTGCGCGAGGGTCACACCGGCCATGATGGAGATGACCAGCTGATCGGGACGAAGGACCTCCCGGATACCGGCTATGACCGCCTGTGCCATCTGCGGTTTGATGCAGAGCAGGATGATGTCGGCGTCGCGAACGCCCTCCTGGTTGTCGGTCGAACCGGAGACCCCGAACCGTTCCGTCATGTGCCGGACCCGGACGGAGCGCCGGGCCGTGACATAGATCTGTTTTTTTGTAAGGGTGCCGGTCCCCAGGAGACGGGTAACCAGGGTTTCGCCCATTTTACCGGCGCCAATGATGGTGATTTTTTTCTTTTTCAGCATGTTTCTGTGTTTTTAAGGACGGCATCACCCATTTCCCGGGTGGATAAAACCTGCCGGGCCTGCCGGCTCATATCAGCGCATCGGTATCCCTGTTCCAGAACCCTGAGAATAGCAGCTTCAATATCCGCCGCCGCCTGTTCGTGTCCGAAAGAGTAGCGGAACATAAGGGCGACCGAGGCAATGGCGGCCAGCGGATTGGCCATATCTTTGCCGGCGATGTCGGGCGCCGATCCGTGAACGGGCTCGTACATGGCCGTGCCATCACCCAGACTGGCCGACGGCAGCATGCCAATGGATCCGGTCAGCATGGCCGCTTCATCACTGAGGATGTCACCGAACATGTTCTCGGTCAGGATGACATCAAACTGAGCCGGGTCGCGAATCAGCTGCATCGCGCAGTTGTCCACCAGCATATGCCGGAGCTCGACATCCGGATAGTCCGCCCCGATGCGGCTCACGGTCTTGCGCCACAGCTGCGAGCTGGCCAGGATATTCGCCTTGTCGACCGAGGTGACGATCTGGCGGCGTTGCCGGGCCGCCCGGAAAGCGGCGATGGCGATCCGTTCAATTTCCGGTGCGCTGTAGCGCAGGGTGTCCACTCCGGTTTCCTGGCCGTTTTCGACCGAAATACCCTTCGGTTGACCGAAATAGAGACCACCGGTGAGTTCACGTACCACCAGCAGATCAACACCTTCAATGACCTCCGGCCGCAGGGGAGAGGCGTCCCTGAGCGGTGGCAGTACGCGTACCGGACGCAGGTTGTTATAGAGTCCCAGTTCCTTGCGCAGGGCCAGAAGGGCTTTCTCCGGACGTATTTCCGGCGGGTGGTTGTCCCACTTCGGTCCCCCTACGGCGCCCAGGAGCACCGCATCGGCCTGCCGGCAGGAGTGGAGCACCTCATCCAGGAGAGGCACGCCATGGGCATCAATGCTGGCACCGCCGACCGGCAGGACCCGGATCTTGAGATCAAAATGGTACCGCTCGGCAAGGTATTCCAGGATTTTGCGGGCTTCCCGGGTGACTTCGGCGCCGATACCGTCACCGGGCAGCAAAACGATATTTTTTTCCATCAGAGCATTCCGTTACGGGCAGCGTACTGGAAGATACCGCCGGCTTCCACAATGGCGAGGACATCACCGAGTTCGTTGAGCGGATAGTTCTGTCCGGTGGTATGATTGATCAGGAGATTCTGTTCTCCGTCAATCTCGACCTCATCGCCGGTAGAAATCACGCTAGTCAGATCCTCACGGCTTTCATAGGGGATGATGAAACCGCCGTCCACGGCGTTGCGATAGAAAATACGAGCGTAGCTGGATGCCACGACGGCTTCGGCCCCGGCCACCTGCAGGGCGAAAGGCGCGTGTTCACGTGAGGAACCGCATCCGAAATTCTTACCGGCAATGATGATCTTGTAAGGTGAGGTGAAGTCATCCTCCCCGGTAAAGGGGATATGTCCACGGGGAAGTCCGGAAACCGGTTCCGGGACACCGGAGAGGGCGTATCGTCCGTAAAAGCGTCGTTCTTCGGGGTCATCGAGACTGTAGACAAGGTGTTCGGCCGGGATGATCTGATCCGTGTCGATATCGTCGCCGATGACAAAAGCCGCTCCTTTGATGGTTTTTTTCATGACAGAACCCCCTGTGATTCGGTGGGGATGTTGAGGTATTCGCGGGGATCGGTGATTTTACCAGTGATGGCCGATGCGGCCACGGTATAGGGCGAGGCCAGGTACACCTGGGCCTTTTTGGAACCCATGCGTCCGGGGAAGTTCCGGTTGGTTGTTGAAATACAGATCTCTTCTCCCTGCAGGCGTCCGAATGTGTCGGAGGGCCCGCCCAGGCAGGCGGCGCAGGAGGCCTCACCGATATGGGCGCCGGCGTCTTCGAAGATCTGACGGAGGCTTTTCCCATCGTGGAAAGTGGTGCTGAGCTGATCCCGGACCAGCGTGGTGGCGGGCACCACGAAGGTGTCCACACCGACCTGGTGGCCTTTGATGATCCGTGCGGCCGCCTCAAAGTCGGTTATCTTCCCGCCGGTACACGATCCGATATAGGCGCGGGTGATCCGTGTATTTCGGACTTCCTGCACCGTAGCTTTGTTGTCGGGGGAATGGGGTTTGGCGACCATGGGCTGCAGCTCTTCGCTTCTGTACACGCGGACACTGTGATAACGGGCATCCGGGTCGTTGTAGAGCGGGGTGAAGGGGTAGTCGGTGCGTTTCCGGACATAGTCGAATGTCACTTCGTCGGGCTCTACCACGCCGTTTTTTCCGCCGCCTTCAATCACCATGTTGGTCAGGGTCATCCGCCCTTCCATATCCATCCGCATCACGCCGTCACCGGCGAACTCCATCGCCCGGTAAGTTCCGCCGTCCACGCCGATATCGCCGATGATCTGCAGGATCAGGTCTTTGGCCATGATCCAGGGGGGTATTTCGCCTTCGAAGATGAATCTCATGGTTTCGGGAACCTTTACCCACAGCTTCCCGGTGCCCAGGATGAAGCCGGCATCGGTATTGCCGATACCGGTGGCGAACTGGCCGAAGGCGCCGGCCGTACAGGTATGGGAATCCGTTCCGAAGAGCACATCGCCCGGCCGAGTAAACCCTTCTTCGGGCATGGCCACATGGCAGACACCCTTGTAACGGTCGCCACCTACGTCATAGAAATGCGGGAGGTCCTGTTCGGCGGCAAAAGCACGCAGGATATCGACATTGCGATTGGCGTATTTATCGGCGGTGAAGATATAGTGGTCGGGAATGATGACCACTTTGTTTTTGTCCCAGACACGGGCATCATCACCGAACTCACGCTTGAAGATACCGATGGTGGGTGGACCGCAGACATCATGAGTCATCAGGATGTCCACGTCCACCCAAACGGTTTCTCCGGCATCAACATGGGAACGGCCCGAAGCCCGGGCCAGTATTTTTTCGGTCAGGGTCATTGCCATAGGTTTCTACAGTCCTCTGGGGTTGGTGTTTTGCAGACCGGCCCGTCTGCGGCTTGGCAGGCGGACCGGGCTGTTTTCCACGATACTACCATCATCACCACCTCGGATCGGGAATGGCTGTTTTCTGTTTGTTCAGATAGTCCTGAACCGTATGCCGGATACCGTCATCGGTAGTGCCGTTAAAGCGGCCATTACCGGCGAATCCGTTTTGTTGCGTCAGGCCGATAAGATCCTTGTCGGCCACGTTTTTTTTCCGGTCGGCCATGTTGATAAAAGCCAGGTAGACCCGGTCGAGTTCTTCACGGCTATAGTGGAAGCCCAGCTCCCGAAGGCGGCAGTTCAGCGCATTGCGTCCGGAGTGTTTGCCAAGCACGATCTTGCTGGCATCGACACCGACCGACTGCGGGGTCATTATTTCGTAGGTCATGGGGTTCTTCAGCATGCCGTCCTGGTGAATGCCGGCTTCGTGGGAAAAGGCATTGCGTCCGACCACCGCCTTGTTGATCTGCACCGGGGTGCCGGTCATTTCACAAAGCATTTGGCTGGTGGGATAGAGCAGCGTGGCCTCAATGCCGGTCTCTTCTTCAAAACCGGTATTCCGGGCCTGCATGGCCATGACGATCTCCTCAAGGGCCGCATTGCCGGCCCGTTCACCGATACCATTGATGGTACACTCAACCTGCCCGGCACCGTTCCGGATGGCCGCCAGGGAATTGGCCACCGCCATTCCCAGGTCATCGTGGCAGTGCACACTGAGGACGGCCCGGTCGATATTGGGTACCCGCCGGCGAATGGTGGCAATCAGCTCGCCGAATTCCCAGGGCAGCGAATATCCCACCGTATCGGGAATATTGACCACCGTGGCCCCGGCGTCAATGACGGCTTCGATGACCCGGCAGAGAAAGTCCAGATCACTGCGGGTGGCATCTTCGGCCGAAAACTCGACATCGTCACAGAACGTACGGGCATAGCGGACCGCCCACACGGCTTCCTGAAGCACCTGCTCGGGTGTCTTCTTGAGCTTGTGCATCATATGTATTTCGGAGGTGGCGATGAAGGTGTGGATCCGGGGTTTTCGTGCGTGCCGGAGAGCCTCCCAGGTCCGGTCGATATCCGCTTTTTTGGCTCGTGCCAGTGCCGCAACCGTGCTTCTGGTGACTTTGCGGGCAATCGCTTTGACCGACTCAAATTCACTATCCGAGGAGATTGGAAAACCGGCTTCAATCACATCGGCACCCAGTAGCTCGAGTTGGGCGGCCATCTTAACTTTTTCGTCCAGGTCCATCGTGAACCCGGGTGCCTGTTCGCCATCTCGGAGTGTGGTATCGAAAATCTGAATTTTTCTCTTTTTCATGATCATGAAGGGTTTTCGGTTGTGATTTTTTGTTGTTGAAGGTAGTACGCCATGCTTTCCATGAGCGCCTGCCAGCTGGCTTCGATGATGTTTTCCGAAACACCGACCGTGCCCCAGCTGGTGCCGTTGTTGTTGGAGTCGATAAGGACCCGGACTTTGGCCCCTGTTCCGTCTTTTTCGTTGAGTACCCGGACCTTGTAGTCCGAAAGCTGCATCTGGCTGACTTCCGGGTAGAACTTGCAGATCGCTTTTCGCAGGGCGGCGTCGAGGGCGTGGACCGGTCCGTTCCCTTCGGCCGCGGTATGCTCTTCCACCCCGTTGACCATGAGGCGGATGGTGGCTTCGGAGCGGGATTCGGTATTGGCATTTTTTTCGATGATGACCCGGAATCCCTTGAGTACAAAAAGGTCTGTCCATTCCCCGGTTATCTTGCGGATCAGCAGGTCGAGCGACCCCTCCGCCGCTTCGAACTGATACCCCTGATTCTCCAGATGCTTGAGCGCTTCGACAATTTCCGGCACTTTGTCGCCATAGGACTGCAGGTCGATGCCCA
>SLHZ01000053.1 GCA_007135895.1 Balneolales bacterium
GTTAACGAACAACACAGCAACGATATATCGGTTTCCCATATAAAATCACTGTGGGTGGATCCTTCATCAGCAATAAACAGACTGGTAAAAAAAGGACTCGCGGAGATCTGGCAAGTACCCCGTTTGAGACTGCGTCCTCTCGTTCAAACCGTCTGGGACTGGAACCCGGAGATACTGCCCGACTCCTCGGATGACAACAAAAGTACGGACAGCAAAACGCAAGATATTGGGGAAAAAGAGAAGCGCCTCAAAGATGGTAAAAATGTTTTAACGCACATAACAAATAAGCGGCATAGCTCTTTTGTTCAGCCATCGGAAGATACGAAAAACGAGAAACTACCCGACATCACTCAATGTCTCATCAACAATAAAGATAATCGGAAAGAGTGGTCACAAATACACGCCTTTTTGGCTTCTTTTGACGCGACAAAAGAAGATGGAACAGACCAAAATTCCAACCCGAAGAAAATCCCCGTATGGGTTCAGGCCGTCTCTGAATTAAGACGACTAAGACTGCCAATGACGCGCTCCGATATTATTAAAGCAACAAAAATGAGTGAATATTCATGGCAAAAGATTCGGAAAAGCGGACTTCTGGTCTCAAAGGAGGCTCCTGCTCCGATCACACAAAAAGAGACGACCACCAAAGGCATTACCGGGCTCGTCAGCAACCAGGTCCGGCAGAAACATTCACCGGCATCCAAACCTTCCGCACCGTACTCATATCGAGGCTCTGAGCGCTCTGTTGACGAGGCGGCATTCATAGAAAGACGCGTTAAGGTAAGCATCATAAATACTCTTAATGAACAACAGAATAAAGTCTTCCTGCCAATACGGAAAGCAATACAATCCGGGTCTTTTAAACGCTTCGTTCTTTTCGGTGTAACGGGAAGTGGGAAAACGGAAGTATATATTCATGCACTCAAGGAATCTCTGGAGCAGGGCAGGGGCGGCCTTATGCTGGTTCCCGAAATTTCTCTCACACCCCAAACTGTTGAAAGGTTCTACCGGGTTTTCGGTGACCGTATTTCAGTACTTCACAGTCGCTTGAGCGACCGCGAGAGGCTGCAGGCATGGACAGACCTGCAGCAAGGAAGGAAGGATATTGCCATTGGAGCCCGTTCGGCGCTCTTTGCACCCGTAAAGAATCCCGGAATCATTATACTGGACGAAGAACACGACAGCTCTTACAAACAAGAAGAGCCTGCCCCCCGTTATCACGCCAGAGAAACGGCTGTAATGAGGGCTCATATCAACAACGCGGTCATCATTACGGGCTCGGCAACCCCGAGCCTGATCAGCCTGAGAGCTGCGGCCTCTGGCAAAGCGAATCTGCTCAAGCTCGAGACAAGGCATGCCAGCGCTACCCTTCCCGAAGTATCTGTTCTGGATCTCAGGGAATACCGGAACGCCATGAAGGGCCCCCTGGCACGTCCCCTTTACAACGCTGTAGCCCAGGCGCTTACTCGCAAGGAACAAATAATTATTTTGCATAACCGGCGCGGCTACACCACCTTTCTTCAATGCAACGATTGCGGTCATATCCTTGACTGCCCCTCTTGCAGTGTTTCCCTGACCTATCACCGGTCACAGGGGGGGCTCAGATGTCATTACTGCGGCTACAGCAGACTCAAGCCGGCTCGTTGCCCATCGTGTGATCGCCCGGGAATTAAAGAGTCCGGAATGGGCACACAAAAAATTGAAACAGAGCTTTCCGGACTGTTTCCCCGGGCGCGCATCCTTCGGATGGATCAGGACACAACGTCTGCAAAAGGTGCGCATGAGCGCTTATTGTCCCAATTTGCCAAAAGAGAAGCCGACATTCTGATGGGTACGCAGATTGTTGCCAAAGGGTTGGATTTTTTAAATGTAACCGTTGTTGGAGTCATTAACTCCGACACGGAGCTGGCCTTTCCCTCCTACCGGTCTTCAGAAAGAATGTACCAGTTGCTCAGCCAGGTTGCCGGGCGCTCCGGACGTGGTGCCAAAGCGGGAACGGTATATCTCCAGACGCTCATGCCGTCACACCCCGTCTTTCACTATGCCCGAAATCATGATTTTCCGGGTTTCGCCCGATTTGAAATGAAAGGCCGTAAAGAACGATACTTTCCCCCGTATTCCCGCCTTGTCATTATCTATTTCAGATCAAAAGACGCTCAAGCCGTCGCCCTGGTTGCCGATCAGTATACAAAAGTCATCCGGTCACTATTGAAAAACGATGATATAATGGGCCCATCACCTTCTTCGGTATTGAAAATCAGGTCCTATTATTCATGGGAAAGCCATATCAAAATGGCTCCCGAAAAAGGCGCCGGCTACATCGAGCGGCTTTTCGATACTATTAACAGGACTTACGATACAACCAGAACTGCCGAGGCGACGCGGGTCCGAATAACCATAAATATTGATTCCATGCACTAAATGAGTTTATTTATTAGTAATATTTCCTCTGGAAACCCCGGGCGACTGAACGTTCAGGGCTTTCCCATAGCAGGACTCAACACGAACAACCGGACAAACCGAAAAAGAGCTTTATAACAGTATATCCATGATTCACCCCAGAGAAATCGAGATAAGCGGCTTGCCTTTAGGGGCTATTGTGGAAGCAATCCTATTTGCAGCCGACAGACCCCTTAGTGCTGATGATATCATTCAGGTTATCACGGAAGCCGAACTGGCTCCCCTCCTGGAGCAGGAGGATATCGAATCGGTCATACGAGACCTTAAAGAACAGCTGGAAGAACAGGGGCGAGCGTTCACCATACAATATACTGGCGGAGGCTATTGCTTTGCAACTCAACCTATTTATCATGGTTGGCTCGAGTATTTTCAACATCATAATACTAAGAGAAAAGTGTCACAATCCGC
Source organism: Balneolales bacterium (assembly GCA_007135895.1). Classification (GTDB taxonomy): domain Bacteria; phylum Bacteroidota; class Rhodothermia; order Balneolales; family Natronogracilivirgulaceae; genus SLHZ01. Next base: position 2,869 of record SLHZ01000053.1, read on the forward strand.
CATTGAGACTCTGGCAATCGTTGCATACCGGCAACCGGTTACCAAACCGGAAATTGATCACATCCGCGGTGTGGATTCCAGTTACATCCTTCGGCAACTGCTGGAAAAACAATTAATTGAAGTTGCCGGACGCTTTGAAGGACCCGGGCGGGCCCTCTTGTATCGAACAACACCCGTCTTTTTACAACACTTCGGGCTCAACTCCCTGGATGAGCTTCCTCGCCCAAGGGAAATCGAAGAAATTCTTAAAGATGATGATATGGCCGAGCACCGGCAGCTCATGCTGGAACTCAAGTCGGAACTTAAGCCTCTGCCCTTCTTCGAAGAACAGGACCCTGAAAGGCCAAAAACACCGGATAATCGAAACTCCGATGAACAATAAAGAGCATCCAGAGCTGGCTCTGCTCTGCATTCCTTGTGAACCAGAGCCTCACGGATATCTCAAATCTCCCCGTTTAATATGAGTCACCCAAAAAAAAGATCGACACCACCGGAAAAAAAAGGCCACCGCTTCTCCGTTAAACAGGATGATAAAGAGACTATACGACTCAACAAGTACATCGCTCACGCCGGCATTTGTTCGCGCCGTGATGCCGACGACTACATCCGCGCAGGTAAAGTCAGGGTTAATGGAAAGATTTGCAAAGAGCTGGGAACCCTGGTCCGCCCTTCCGACCGCATTCTAGTGGACGGCCAAAAAATTGAGCCTGAGCCCTTCGTCTATGTTCTCATGAACAAACCAAGAGATACCATTACGACCACCAGTGATGAAAAGGGCCGCAAAACGGTCATGGACCTCATTGAAAAAGCTACCGGTGTGAGACTTTATCCGGTCGGACGACTTGACCGCAACACTACCGGCCTCATTCTGCTGACAAATGACGGCGACCTTGCCAACCGGCTGATGCACCCCTCTTACAAGGTCAGAAAAGTCTATGAAACAGAAACCTCCCGCGCACTCTCCGATGAGCAAATTGAGCAACTTCGTACCGGTGTTGAACTGGACGATGGTCCTGCAAAAGCGTACAGAGTAAGCCGACACCCACTCTATTCCAATGTGATCCGGATGAGCTTGCACGAAGGCCGGAACCGAATGGTACGCAGAATGCTACAAGCAATTGGTGCCGAAGTTGTTAAGCTTGACCGTGTTATTTATGGCTCCCTCAATAAGGAAGGACTTCGGATAGGGCGTTGGCGCAACCTTCGCAAACACGAAATCAACGACTTGCGGAAAATGGTACGCCTGGTGCCTCTTGACCACCTCAACCGTTCTTAGTGTGAAACCAGTTTTTACACCACTTCTTTCGGGTCCTATCCTGCTGTTGCTTACCTGGCTAATAACGGTATCAGCCATGTACCATCCGCCCGCCTCCACCCCGGAAACTACCCCGGGAGATACAGCAATACAGGCAAGAAGCAACCCGGAAATCATCCCGGAGATCCCCTCCTCAATGCTGCTGGATACCGCATTCATCAAGGATGCCACAAAAGCCATAGACCTGCTTTACAACCGGCAGTATCTCTTGTCACTGGAGGTAATGGAAGACTGGAAGAAGGACTTCCCAAACCACCCGCTGTGGCCACTGTGGCCCGCGCTGGAAGCCTGGTGGCCGATCATCGTCGACCTGGAGGATCATCAGCATGACAAAGAGTTCCTGCGGGCCGCGGAAAAGGTCATCTCCACCTGCAATGACCTGCTTCGCGAAGACGAAAATAATCTTGATGCCCAAATCATCCGATCCATCGCAAATGGCCAGGTCGCCCGATATTATTCCAACCGTTTTCGATGGTACCGAAGCTTCAGAAGTGCACGACGAGCCCTGAGAGACTTCTTTCAAATTGAGTCCGTCTATCCGGATATCCCTGATATTCACTTTGGAATTGGCATGTACCGGTATTTTGCGGCCTATTTGGTAGAGGCCTACCCGATAGCAACACCCATCGGCTGGATGCTGCCGAGAGGCGACAGGGAAGAGGGTCTTGAGCGACTGAAGCTAGCAGCAGAGAACAGTATTTTTATGGAACCCGAGGCCGCCTATTTTTTGGGACACATCTACCTCCATTTTGAGAAAGAGCCCGACCAGGCGCTGGAGTATTTGAAACATATTTATGATCGGTATCCCAATAATTCCTATTTCCGCAGGCTGTACATTCGCTCATTGCACCAGCTACAGCGAGACCAAGAGGCCCTTTTTGCCATTGAGGAAAGTCTTTCCATGTGGCAAGATGGCGGCTCACATGAAGTAACAGTAATGAAGGAGGATCTCTATACCATCAGAGGAATCATACACCTTCAACGGCAGAATTTGAAAACAGCGAAAGAAAACTTTGAAAAAGCCGTCAATGCATCGGAAAAGCTTCGGCCTTTTGCTACACGGAAAAACTTGATTACTTCGCTTTTCTATCTCGGTGAAATTCATCTTGAGAATGGAAATCACCAGAAGGCCCGCTATTACTTCGCGCGTGCCTCAAACCCTGATGCAGAACATCCCAACGCCAAACGTGCACGAGAGGCCCTTGAATCACACTTCTGACAGCCAGACAACTTTTCTCCTCAAAGTTAAAGTATGACCCGAAACGAAAGACCCTTCTGCTCTCTGCCGCCAGCGACCTATACCCAACGCAAACACCAGAAGAACCTGCGTATTCGGGTTACAGGGAACGGTATCACCGTCTCCGGACCTGCACGCTGCACCCACAAAGAGATGCGGGATTTTTATTGGAAAAAAGCAGACTGGATCAAAAAAGCATGGCAAAACCAGCAAGAAAAAGAGAAAAAGCGGCGACTCTTAATAGAAAAAAACCGGGGAACGCTTCTGATCAGAGGAATAAGAAAAAGGATCATTGAACAGGTCCAAACAGACGGAAAAAAAAGCCTTATTGATGAATTGGACGAATACGTTGTTCTTTATCACAACCCGAAAGAAAAAGAAGGAAAAGAAGCTGCCGTCAATACTTTCTATCTCAAAGCGGCACTAAAAGAGCTGCCGGTTCATTTAGCAAGAAACAGCAAACTGCTTTCGGTCAGTCCCGGTAAGCTGAGCATACGCAATCAGAAAACCCGATGGGGAAGCTGCTCCAGGAAAGGCAACATCTCCCTGAACTGGCGCCTGATCAAATGCCCGGTTTGGATTGTCAATTATATCATCATACACGAACTTGTCCACCTGCGACATTTCAATCACAGCAGGGCCTTCTGGCAAGAGGTGACACAGTGTTTTCCGGAAACGGACAAGGCCAGAAAATGGATCCGCCAACACGAAGCAGAGGTTTTCACTGAAGACGGGCTATGAAAAAAGACGCACTATGAAAATCAAAGCTGCTTTTTCAGCGTATAAAGCGCACGCTGACCGTTAACCCGGAGCTGTCTCAATGGCTGGTTCGTGCGTGCGGGAACCGTGCGCAGACGTTTTTCCGGGTCATCAACCCGCAGGGTTAACAGTCGGGCAGGAGGGAAATTCAGCAAGACCACCTTCTCGTCAAGCAGACAGTTTTTTACCAGGCCCTGCTCGTACCGACTCCGGAACAGATTAAAATTAACATACTTGTAGTATATGATGTAGGAGCCGGGCCGGCAAAGTCTCAGCTTTTGCTTCCACAAGCGACGGGTAACCGGAGCCGGAATGGTTTCATAAGGAAGACTCGATAATAGAAAGTCGTACTTCCTGCCCGGATTAAAGGATACAAAATCCTGATGATGCAACCGAAAAGCACCATTACTTCGAAAACGATCCTTCAAAAGATGGTAAAAGTAGGAGTTCAGTTCAACCACATCAAAGCGATCCCCAAGTCTTAAATCAGGAAGTATTCTCTCTGTGAAAGTACCGGTGCCCGGTCCGATCTCCAGAATTGACAAAGGCCTGCGGTCCGGTTTGCGCAATTGGTCTACCACGATGCGCACGGCATCGCGCGCAAGATATTTCGAGCTGGGCATTACCGTCCCGGTTTTTTTCCAGTCCCGGATAAAATGTAAAATATGCTGATGTAGCAAGAGACCTAACCTGTTCTTTGTATGCTTAAGCTACAATGATGCAATATAGCACAAAACTATGCAAGTTTTAATTCAACAAATTATACCTGTATAATTTACAAATTTTAGATCTTGTCGATGGGATGTGATATCTTCACAAGTGTCCCAGAATTATCAATAACCGGTCACTATACTTCGAGTCTTTCATGGGAAAAACAGAAGAAAAGGAACGATTTGCTTTTGAACAGGCTTTAGAAAGGTTGTCCATGGTGCTCAAAGAACTTGAATCTGAAAACGTGCCCCTGGATAAAGCTATCGCTCTCTATGAGGAAGGTATGAAGCTTTCAAAAATGTGTTCCGAGAAACTGGAACAAGCAGAGCTACGGATCGAACAGATTGCATCGAAAGAAACAGAATAGAAAATGGATCCTTACAAACCCCGGCCCGGAACACTTCTTGCTGCTATAGATTCACCGGAAACCCTAAAGGAACTGTCCCCTGATCAGCTTCCACAGGTATGCCAGGAGTTGCGTGATTTTATCATCGACATGGTTTCGGTACACGGCGGACATTTCGGAGCCAGCCTGGGCGTTGTTGAGCTTACCATTGCGCTGCACTATGTTTTCGATACACCAAACGACAAGCTTGTCTGGGATGTTGGTCACCAGGCCTATGGGCACAAAATTTTGACGGGACGGCGAGAAAATTTTCACACCAACCGTAAATACCAGGGCCTCTCCGGATTTCCTAAACGCTCAGAAAGCCCCTACGACACTTTTGGCGTAGGCCACTCCAGCACGTCGATATCAGCCGCACTGGGAATGTCCGTCGGGCGGGACTTGCTTGATAAAAACCAACAGGTCGTTGCTATCATCGGAGACGGAGCCATGACGGCCGGCCTCGCATTTGAAGGGCTCAATAACGCCGGAGTCCAAAACAGTGACTTATTGGTTATACTCAATGACAACCGTATGTCTATTGATCCCAATGTTGGTGCCCTGAATGAATATCTTGCTGATATCACCACCTCGGAAACATTTAACAAGCTTCGTAACGAGCTGTATGACTTGCTAGGCCATTTCCGGGGAGCCGGGGAAAAAATGAGAAAAATGGCCTCCCGGCTGGAAGCGGTATTGACCACAGCATTGACGCCAGGCTCTTTGTTCCGCTCTCTCGGATTTAAATACTATGGTCCCGTAGACGGACACAATGTTAAGAATCTGACACGCCAGCTGAGAGACCTCAAAAAAGTACGCGGCCCCAAGTTACTTCACCTGGTGACGATAAAAGGCAAGGGCTTTGCACCCGCGGAACGTGATCAGGTAAAATGGCATGCCTCCGGAAGTCCCTTTGATAAAGTTACCGGCAATTCCCTTGTTAAAAAAACCGGGCGGCCCGGCATCCCGAATTATCAGGACATCTTTGCCGATACACTGATAGAGCTGGCCAAAGATGATCCACGTATTGTGGGTATCACGGCAGCCATGCCCAGTGGAACCAGTATGCTAAAAATGATGGACCAGATACCTGGCCGTGCGTTTGACGTAGGTATCGCAGAGCAACATGCCGTGACTTTTGCCGCCGGCCTTGCCACTCAGGGCCTCAAGCCGGTTGTAGCCATCTACTCAACCTTCCTCCAGCGGGGATATGACCAGATCGTTCACGATGTAGCCATACAAAAACTTCCCGTAATCTTCTGCATGGACAGGGCTGGTGTTGCAGGAGCCGATGGCCCGACGCACCACGGACTCTACGATATCGCATACATGAGATGCCTGCCCAACATGGTCGTGTCCGCACCGATGAATGAGCAGGACCTGCGAAACCTGATTTATACCGCAACACAATTTGACGACGGCGCATTTGCCATCAGATATCCCAGGGGCAGTACTACAGGTATGCTCGTAGAGACAGAATTTGAAACCATCACACCGGGTACCGGCAGGATCATCAGCGAAGGAAATGAACTGGCCATACTCAGCTATGGAACTATCGGAAATTACGTATCTGGTGCTCTCCGGCAGCTCAAGGAAGACGGAATCGTTGCCGGGCACTATGACATGCGATTTGCCAAACCCCTGGATACCGGCCTTCTGGATCATGCGGCCAGCCGCTATCAACATATTATTACCATCGAAGACGGCACACGGCTCGGGGGATTCGGATCCGCCGTTGCAGAATACTATGCCGACAAGCAAGTCAGGCCGCAAATATCAATCATGGGTATAGAGGACCGGGTGGTAAAAAAAAAAAAAAAAAAAGAGCTTCATCATGA
>SLHZ01000295.1 GCA_007135895.1 Balneolales bacterium
ATGCAGTGAAGTTGTTTTTGTAGGGGGGAGAGCTTTCTGGCCGGATATCGTCGAGTGCGCACAGATATTTTTCCGGCAACCGGGCATTGTTCAAACCATAGAAAAGACCCAGATAGGTTGCGAGGTGGTTTGGATGCATTGTTTTAATGCCGTGGGAGTTGATCCGGGCATATTTGAGGACCTCGCCGGCGTCCATCATCTGCAAGTGTTTCCACTTGAGCTGCCATATGAGATCAAGGTGCAGGGGTTCACCCTGTGCGGGGATGATCTGCACGGAGTTCATGAAGGAGCTTTTCCTCTGTGTTACTGCAAGGACCAGCGGATGGTGCCGCAGCATATCCACAAGCTGACCGGAGTCATTGCGACCCAGGCATAGGTCAACATCCGAAAAGGGATCCAGGGTGGAGGGTGCCACCGGGGGGAACTTGATGGCTGCATAGGGTTTATTGTTCAAATAACCGAAGATGTCATCAAGGATCAATCCTCTTGCGCCGGTACTGCCGGCAAGAGTATTATCACTTCGGTCCGCAAAAGTCTCACCGGTACTGCCGGCAAGAGTATCACTGAGTGCTTCATTCCATGTATTCATCAGCCAGCTGACCTGTTCGTGCCAGTTTTCCTGTCGGCTGTAAAGTTCCAGCTGTCTGATTGTGTTCGTGTAGAGATAGTACTTCAAATACCGGCTCCATTGGGTTCCGAACTCCCTGCCCAGTATTTCGCCCCAGGGGTCAATCCGCTTTGCGATTTCGCTGCGGATTTCTTTCCATGGTTTGCGATCGATCAGGATTCCTTTCTGTATGACAAAATGAAAGGCATCGAAGCCCAGGGGGAGGTTTTCTGCGGCAAGTTCCCAGTCGTAGATACTGAGAGTGCCATTGCGGACATACATATTCCAGGGGGTGAAGTCCCCGTGTCCCAGTGTGGTTACAAAAGGGGTGCGGTCCAGAAGGAGTTCCAGTTTTTCCAGTTTGGAGATCAGGTTTTCAGGGATTCGGGGATCGGGATGGTGTCGTATCTGTGCGAGATTCCGGGAGCTCTCCATGAGGCATGTTTCAGAGGCAGAGGGATCCGGTTTTGCTGTTTTCCGGTATATTTCCTGCAAGGCGCGTGCATGAAGAGGTGAAAAACTGTTCGATCTTTTGCCTCCGGGACCGATATCTTCCATTTCAACAGTGCCGTTTGCGAGCATCCGGGCGGATGGTATCCGGAAGGATTCCGGTTTTAGTGCGGCTGCCCTGGCTGTTCCTTCCAGCTCTTTTTCCACCATTTTCTTCGAGGCTGCTGTTGTCGGAATTTTCAGGAAGACCGGATTTTTTTTTCTTTGCAGGTAAAGGATCTTTTTGTTGTTGGGTCCTGCCGTTCCTGTGAACAGAGCCCATTGCGAATCCGGGAGATCGGTCACCTGCATTTCTTCGGGTACGGGGAGATCGGTCATCTGCGTTTCTTCGGGTACGGGGAGATCGGTCATCTGCATTTCTTCGGGCACGGGGAGATCGGTCATCTGCGTTTCTTCGGGTACGGGGAGATCGGCAGAGGGGTTCCATCGGGGATATACCAGGGAGGGGATTCGAAGCAGGAATACCGCTTTGGCAAGCAGACCGAAAGCCCGTGACCGGAAGCCTTCCATATGGTAGAATTTGAGGAACAGAGGTTGCCGGATGTTCGCGGGGAAAATCCAGCGTGGCGAACCGTCGGGATTCGGAATGAAAAGTAAGTGGTTAGTTTTGCGGCTGATCGGGTCAGCGGCAGGGTTTACCGGATTGTTGAAAGTGCTGTTCATGTCATTAAGGTATCAGATTGAAACCCTGTGGCAGGTTGGAGTTGCAAGAGCGGATGGTGGTGCGTCGGCCGCCGGATCATGCGTATAGGGGTTTAAATCAGGTCGTGTGATTTTTAGATGCCGCTTTTGGTCCGTCGTCAGGAACGGGTTTCGTTTGAGGGAGATATAGAGGATGATGAGTTGATAGAAGAGAATGCCGAAGTTGGATTCACCGAAGATTCCGAATTCCGTGAAGGAGTTGATCATGATGGGGATCATGATGCTCAGGAGCATGAGTTTTTTTTCCTTGTCTTCCCGGAAGATTCCCCGGAAAGTGAAGATCATCTGAAAGATGACGATCACCAGTCCTGCAAAACCGAGGTTCATCAGGACCTGTATGAAGGTATTGTGGGTCATCATGCCGGGATAGCTGTGCCGGGACTGGAAATAATCGTTGTAGTCAATGCGCATGAAACCGAAACCGAGCCATGGTTCGCGGGGCAGCCCCTCATTGATGAGTCCCTTCCAGAAAGGCAGTCTGCCGGTCATACTGAGGACTTCCTCAACTCTCTCGGCATCCCCGTCTTTCAGGATTACGCTGTGAACCATCACGGGCATGATGAGGAGCAGGCCACCCATTACGGCGAGTTTGAGGCGGACATTATTGGTCTGATGGATATAAAAAAGCATGATAAACAGGGCGCCGATCAGTGAAGAACGCGATCCGGTGAGGTAGAGGGCATAGAAAAGCAGGCCGATTTTCGCGATGGTCAGCCATTTCTGATGATTGCGTTTGACATCGAAAAGGAAGCCGGCAATACCGACACCGGCAAGCATTCCCAGTTCGTTGGGGTTCATGATAAAACCGCCGAGTCTGGGTTCGGTTCCACCGTGTGTGTAGCGGATGAAGGTGTCCGGGTTGACCCACATTCCTGCAATAAAGATGATGATGATGGCAAAGATGGAGTTGCCCAGGATGTTGTACAGGCGTATGGTGTGGCCCGGAAAATATTCATCCAGCAGATAGAGACTTTTTATGAAGAAAAAGCAGAAAATGAGTGTCTGTGAAGTCATAAACCACTGCAGGGCGCTCACACCGAGGTTGGAAGTCCACAAGAAAGAGGCCAGGCCAAGGCCCAGATACAGCAGATAGAAAAAGCCGGCCAGAAGATTATGCGGTCTGAGGGAGTCCACCGCGCCGTACCGGATGATTTTCTGATAGACCAGCCACGAAGCCAGAAGCATTCCCATGCGCCCGATGACCTTTATGATCCGGGTAATGGCGATATTCTCACTCCATGTAAAGAAGGCTGCGATCATCATGAACATGATGATCAGCAGGAGCCCGTTGATGGTTTTGAGGAAATGGGAGTGGCGGTCGGCAGGTACAGTGGGTTCCGTCCGTTCCGATGCGGCAGTTGCCGCAGAATGCGGACCGGCTGCATGCGCTTCGGGCGTTCTTCGGCCTGTGCCGGGAATTCCGGGGACTTTTTGACCGGTTTCGGGTATTTCCGGCGGCGGGAGTTTGGAGTTATAAGAAGCGGCGGGAGTCACGGAAGGTCAGCTGTACAGCAGGTCGAAGTTGTCAACAAGCCGATCCCAGGAGAAAGCTTCCCGGACCATTGCCGAGGCATTGGCGGAGATGGTTTTCATGGTCTGTTCGTCGGTTTGTCTGAGTTGGATAAATGCCTCTGCGAGGTCGTTCACATTATTGTGTACAATCGCTGTGCCAGCGTTGTAGCGCCGTACCTGTGCGGCCACATTGGTAGGTTCTGAGACGATAACGGGTACTTGCGAAGCGGCGGCTTCCAGTACGGATGCCGGCAATCCTTCGTTGCGCGAAGGGTGAACAAAAACATGCAGTTGGGAGACCAAATTTTCTTTCTCCCGGCCGAATTTGCTACCCCAGAACACTACATTTTTCACCTTGTTTGCAGCAATGAATTTCTCCATGTCCGCTTTTCCCGGTCCATCTCCGATAATCCATAAAATGGAATCGCTGTCTGTATTCTGGAATTCATGGAACGCGCGGATGAGCAGATCCAAACCTTTGGTCCGGGTATCGAGCCGGCCCATGAAGCCGATGGTAAAGCCTTCGGGGTTGGGTGTTCTTGCGTTGTTTGTAGGTTTGAATTCAAACCCGTAGGGCAGCAGGAAATTTTTATTATTCGGATAGATGGTTTGCAGGCCCCGGACTTCGCTTTCGCCGATGCTGTGAATTTTCCAGGCGTTTCGGAGCATCGGTTTTTCAAAAAGAGCGAAGTAGGTTTTTTTTAGCCACTTGCTGCGCTGCATGGCCATGGTGTTATAGGCGCCGTGGCCGGTAATCACGAAACGGATATCCAGACGGTTGAACAGTCGGGCAAGGGTTGCATAGACAGGTATCCATCCGCCGTGCAGGTGAAAGACGGTCTTTTGCCGGGCTTTTTTTTCGATGGCATTACGAAGGGGTTTGCTGATCGCGAACGGTTGAGAAGCTGCGGGAAACAATTCGGTTTGAAAGGGTCGTTCACCAAAATTCCGTGAGAGGTTTTTGGTGATTCCCCAGATGGCGACATTGCGTCCCTGTCTGTGCTGATGGGCGGCAAGCTGGCAGACCACTTTGTTTACCCCGTTCATTCGGTCGGGGTTGGCTTTACCAAGCACGAGGTGGATTATTTCCATAGCAGGAACTCCTTTTTATTTAGCATGAGCTGCCAGTAGACCAGCAGGATGAGTTGTGATATGATGAGGCCGGCGATAGCTCCTGCCAGATGAAAAACGGAAAGCAGCAGGTATGAGCTCATGAGGCCGAAAAGGAAGGTGAGTACATAACCTTGAAAAAAAACCTTGTTCATCATGAGTGCTCGAATGGCGATCCGGACCGGGTAGGCTGCAAAGATCAGCGCGTACAATACGGACATTCCCTTGACCAGGAAGCCGTACTCCTTGAACTGTTCTCCCCCGGCCAGCAGCATGATGGAATCGGAAAAAACGAAGAGTACGAGAAGCAGCAGGCTTACAAAGATCAGGGGGCGTCCGCTGGCCTGCCGGAGATACCGTCTGCCGTCTTCTGCGGATTCATGCATGCGGCTGGCGGTTTGCGGGAGGACATAATTTTCAAATGTCTGGAACAGCACGTTGAGTACGCCGAAAACGGACTGCACCAGACGCAGGGCGCCCAGGGCCGCGGGTCCCAGAAAGAAGCCGGATGCCACCACAAACAGGTTCCCGGCCCACCACTGCACCAATGCGGAATAGAAGAGCCACTTGCCCTGGTTCAAATGAGACCGGAGGTCATGTTTCCAGGTGTCTGTCAGGCCGATGAGTGGTTTGGATGCATACAATCCAAAAAGCAGCGGGGGCAGGTAACCGGATCCAAGCAGGAGCATTGCCGTGGAAAGGCTGATTGTTGGTGCGGCCATCATCCGGACCATTACTGCCAGATGGCCCACCATGAGCAGGCTGTCCAGCAGGAATGCCCTTGTTATCCGGTCTTCTGCAAGCATTCTTTTCCGGAAGTAATCCTGCATCACGAAACCGGATGAAAGCAGTACCGCCGGTCCGGCCAGTGGCGCATAGCCGGCCGGCAGGCCAACCGGAAGCCAAAGAACCAGGGGGATCATTGCGATAAAAAGTGAGCTGATTGCCGTCTGAAACCAGAAGGTAAAGGTGAGATAGCCGTTTTTGTCGGCGGCCGAGGGGAGGCTCACCTGAAGCGGCTGAACGACAAAAGCGCTGATGAGACTCGTGAAAAGGTACAAGACCAGCACGAATCCGGCATACCATCCGAATTCCTCGACGGTCAGGTTTCGCGCCAGCATGATGGTAACAAGAAAACTGGTGCCGCTGAAGATGGCCTGATCGCCAAGCAGAAGGACTTTTCTATATTTCAGAAGAGGCCGGAACATAAGTCAGCGCAGATAGGGAGGGTTGCCTGAAACCCAGCTTTTTGAGAACCCAGCCGGTGAATTCAAAAACCACGTTGGGGTTGTAACCGAGGCGGTTTAAGATGAAGTAGAGGTGGTCAAAATGGAATTCCTCTTTGAGCAGGTCGATCCGGGGAATCAGTCTGGCTGGAGTCAGCCGGCTGTCGACCACCACGAAGTTGACCGTGGATGCTCTCATGATCTGAAGTGACAACGGGGTCCCGATGGGGGCGTTGGATATCACGGTTATATCATGGCTGTTTGCCAGGCCGCCGACAAGTTCCGCCATTTGACTGTTTGTGAAATAGCGGAGGGAGGGATTGTCCAGATGGACTACGGAAAGCCAATCGGTCACGGGGTGCGTCTCACCCGCGCCAAGCGGACTGAGTCCCAGTTTGTTTTCGGCGTCTACAAGCAGGATTCTGCGGTTTTGTCGTGAAAGGGCTTCTGCCATATGGATGGCGTGAAACGGACCGCCTTCTTCATCCCGGAACGAGTTGAGGGTGATGATACCCTGATCCGGGATCAGCTTTTTGATATCCAGCTGATTGACCTGATGCAGGAAGTGTTTCTGCAGTAACCCGTTTTTTTTCAATCTTGGTGTTGCGGCTGCAACCGGTATGGCCGATGATGTCTCTATGGTCTTCAGGTCATTGACCCTTGCCTTGATGGTATGCACGAGGAAAATTAGTGCGATGGCACCGGTACCGGCCAGCAGCGCTGAAACAATTTTGAGGATGATGTAATTGGGTGAAAAAGGGGATTGCGGCACCCGGGCATGCTGTATGATGCGGTGGAAGGATATCGCGGCGGCATGGGCGATTTCCGCTTCAATTTTTTTCTCATTCAGGAAGTTGTACGACTCCTGGTAGATGTCGAACTCACGTTTCAGGATGGTCAGCTGACGTTCTTTTCCCGGAATATCCACCAGCTGCAACTGTACGGCCCGGATGTCACGGGACAGGTTTTCGTATTTGATTTCGAGATTCCGGCGGGTATTGGATATGCTTTCGGTGAGATAGGCAAACAGATCCGCCAGTTTCTTGTCAATCACGCGAATCCGCTCCTCCTGCGGTGTAAAGACCAGCAGCAGGGTTCGTTTTTCGGCTCTCAGATCCTGAATTTTCTTCACCAGTTCTGTAGAAAGCATATCGGAAAAGGACTCGAAATTGGGGGCCAGTGCTTCGAAGTTTTCCGCCCCGCTGCGGATATATTCATGCAATTCATCGACAGCACTGAGATTCATCAGCAGGTTGGTCTGCTGGATTTTCATCTGGGAGACCTGGCGCAGTATTGTCTCCGATTCCTGAGGTATGTTGGTGATTTTGTGCCGGTTGCGGAAAGCTTCGATATCGCTTTCTATTTTCGACAGTTTCCGGTTCACTTCATTGATTTGCTGGTTTAGAAAATCCTTGGTGATTTTGGCCACACCGGACTTGTTGTGGATGTAATCGTTGATATAGGTATGGGCCAGCATGTCTGAGAAACGGGAGGCTTTCGCCGGGTGGGGCGATGCGAATATCAGACGGATGACGGCAACATCTTTGTCCACGGGAATAACCGTCAATCCGTTTTTGACCTGGGAGATCAGCTGGTCCCGGCTGATTTTTTTAAACTGGTAATGGTCCCTTATGTGAATGCCATTGCGGGAGCGGATGAATTCCTCATTCAGGGAGAGCACGAGCCGGGCTCCATCAACCTCAAGGGTGTCGCCCAGGTTGGCATGAAAGACGGATCCGTTGGGGTGGATCAGCTTGTAGGAGAGCTTTTCGTGAAGGTGGACATCAAACAGGCGGTCATGGAGCCGGTCATCGATTGAAAGAATCGTCACTGAGAGGGGGGAGTCATCATAGAGTTCGGTTTTGCGCATTTTACCTACCCGGTACACTTCGATATCAAAATCGAGCCGGTCCAGGGTTTTGTCAATCAGCATTTCCGATTTCAGGACTTCGATTTCGGCGGCAATTTTATTGGAGGTGACGAATACGTCGAAATCTTTGAAAAGGTTGCTGTTGGAAACACCCTCGGAGGTATCGGCCAGCCGGAGGCGGGTGACACTTTCGTACATTGGTGTCACATATTTAAGATACTGTGCGGCCGCAAGGTAGCCCATGACCATCACGAAAAGAATCAGGGGCAGGCCTCTCAGGTAGGGTTTCAGTATGCGAAGGCTTTCTTCCATGATTCCGTCAGAATGTATTAAAGAGGATGGCAACGGTTGTCGCCAGAGAAGTGAACGGAATGATATTGGTCAGGATACGGTCGAACTGTTTGGAGTTTTTTGCAGGAACGATGACCACATCCCCGGGATAGATCTGGATATTGCGTTTCAGGTAGGAGTCAGCCTGAGTCAGGTCGATATTGGCGATATGGACATGTTCGCCAACCTGGCGAAGCACTTTTATCTGTCCGATATTGGCATGAAAGTCAAAACCGTTTGCCATTGCGATGATATCCAGCAGGCGTGTCTGTTCGGTATCGATTGTGATGACCTGGGGGTTGTTGACTTCCCCCAGGATGGTGATCGATTTATTCATGACTTTGATATCCACGACGGGGTTGACCAGCCATTCGCTGAAGATGGCGGTGAGAGTGTCTTTCAGGGCGATAGCCGATTTGTTCTGCACCCTGATGGTGCCAATACGGGGTGCTTCGATATTGCCTTTGGCATCGACCAGGAGCCATTTGCCGTAGACTTCGTTCGAATTGTAGATTCCGTAAACGGAGCCGACACTTAGTTCATCCTGCTGCCAGACGCTGATGCTGATTTTATCATCCACCCGGATGTGGTACTGATAATCCGGGTTGTTGTAAAAAATACTGTCCAGTGCCGCCGCCGGGATGTCCCGGTTGCCACCCTGCTCCATAAATAGGTTGCTTGAGGTGCAGGAGGGCAGTGTCACGGCATAGAGTAGGAGTGCGAGGTATGCGATGATTCTGTTCATTGTTTTTGGATTCCATCCGGGAGATTTCTGGTGTCCGGGAGATTGAAGGTGATCACGGACACCGGGTGCTTGCATGAGGATCAGAAAAAACTGAAAATGGATTTGATCAGGCTTGGCCTGCGGCGTTCCTGAAGTTCCATCACCCGTTCGATTTTGGTGATGACTTCGCCGATTTTCTGCTCATCATCGTCAGATTTCAGGATGTAGTCGAACGCACCGTGTTTGAGGGAGTCGACAGCTGTTTTAATATCCTCCTGGCCGGAAATCATGACCACGAAAATATTCGGGTCGAAGCGCTTGATTTTCTTGAGCACCTCATAGCCACTGAAGGTGTCCATATTGTGGTCGAGGAAAATAATATCCGGTTTCTCGCTGAGTGCATTCAGGCAGTCTATACCATTGGTGAAGGTATGCAAGTCACTGAATCCCCTGTTTTGCAGTTTCTTTTCGAGCAGAACGAGGTAGAACGGATCGTCATCGACCAGG
>SLHZ01000079.1 GCA_007135895.1 Balneolales bacterium
CACAAAAAAATTTGGTTAAAAAAAATAATTTATCTGGCAGAATGTGGAGTCTACCTATACATAAAGTTTCTCTTGACCGGAAATCGTCCCCGAATATCTGTTTTTATTAAAAAAAAAGGCGATTTGTCAAATCTCAAGTTCAGATTGACGAAAACTGGTCATCTCCTGCTCTTTGGCGACTTCCTCACCCAGTTGTTTTTGCATTTCATAGCGTAGTCGCTGAAGGGTAAGACCACTGGTCAGTGAACCGTTTAATGCCATGGATATGCGTCCGGTTTCTTCCGACACAACAATCACCAGTACATCGTTGACTTCACTGATTCCCAAAGCAGCCCGGTGGCGGGTTCCAAACATGGAAGAAATATTCGGATTTTGACTGATTGGCAAATAGGCACTTGCCGCAACGATTTTATTGTCACGAATGATCACTGCACCATCATGCAAGGGTGTCTCCCTGCTGAATATGGTAATGAGAAGCTGGCTGCTCACGGTTGCCTCCAGTTCCACTCCCTTATCCACCAGGTCACTTAGCGGTGATCCTTTGGAAAACACAATTAGCGCACCGATTTTTTTTCGCGACATGGTCTTAATGGCTTCCACCACCTCATCAATCACCGAAAAAGATCCCCCACGGTCAAAAAGCTTGTACAAACTCGTATTCTGGCCAATATTGTAGAGGAGCTTTCGTATCTCAGGCTGAAAAATGATGATAACAGCGAGGATTCCCACATCTAAAAGCCTTCTGATCAAGAAGTTGATGGTTGTCAATCCAAAAAGACTCACAACGGCATTAACTCCAAATACGATACCCAGACCAATGACCACCGGTATAGCGAAAGACCCCCTTATCCAGCGATACAATAGTACGATAACACTTGCAATAATAAGTGTTTCAACCAGATCCTTCAGACCGAATTCTAAGAAACCAAGGGGCAGCATTTTGCGATCATAAAGACAGAGGGTGACGGTATTCCGGGCCAGGACAGCCAGCGGTTGTATGCATTGGAATATACAGCAGATTTATGAACCATTAAAAAAGCGCCGGAAAAAAAGATTTCTGCATAACCCGGTATTATGATGGCAGAGCGGCTTTGACGGCCCGGAATATGGCCAGGGAGTCACTTGCCGCCCTCACATCATGAACACGTAGTATGTCGGCACCATTTAGAAGTGCGTGATAGTGAATAGCAATGGTGCCAGAAAGACGGTCCTCCGGAGCACGGGGTGTTTTTTCGTCTCCGAGAATGGCGCCAATCATTGACTTTCTGGAAGCCCCAATCATGACCGGGTAGCCCTTTTCGCAAATCTGTTGCAGACAGCCGATAAGTGCGAGGTTATGCCTGGTTGTTTTTCCAAAGCCAATACCGGGGTCAACAATGACCTGCTCAACCCCACATTTACGCGCTCTGTCACCTTTTTCTTTCAGGTAACCGGCCACCTGACGGACAACATCATCGTAACGGGGCGAGTCCTGCATGGTTTCAGGTGTACCGATACTGTGCATGATCACCAGTGCCGCGCCGTATTCCGCGCACAATTCAATCAAGCGTGGTTCCTTTCTCAAACCGCTGACATCATTGATCATGTGAGCGCCCATCCCGAGCGCCTGCCGTGCCACCCCGTACTTGGTCGTATCAACGGAAAAAAAAGTTTTCGGAAAAAGATCCAGGCCTTTCTCAAGCACCGGAAGCACCCTGCGGCATTCCATCTGTTCAGGCACCGGCCGGGCACCGGGGCGTGTCGACTCACCTCCAATATCAATGATTGAGGCTCCCTGATCTATCATCTCTCCGATACGGTCAAGGGCACGATGGGTGTCCAGGTATTTTCCACCATCGGTAAACGAATCGGGTGTAACATTTAAAATACCCATTACACAGGGGTACGAAACAGAAAGCGCCCTGCCCGAATGGACAAGGCGCTTTTCAAATTTCCGGTTTTTTTCGGAACGATGTTTCACAATCGCAGTCACACAGGACTCACAAGAGAAGGAATCATTCCTTGATCATGTCTGCGGACTTTTCCTTTTCCGCCCACTCATCGGCATCGGGTAACGGGTCAACCGTGTCAGTGATTACATTATCTTCCCACTGCTCAGCCAACCGGGCATTAAGCTCAATGTAATGCTCCCATTTTTCCGGCACTTCGTCATCCGGGAAGATTGCCTCCACGGGACATTCTGCCACACAAGCATCGCAGTCGATACAGTCATCCGGGCTGATCGCCAGAAAGTTGGGACCCTCACGAAAAGCATCAACTGGACAAACGGAAACACAATCCGTATATTTGCAGTTCACACATGGTTCGGTTACAACGTAGGTCATTCTTTAACTCCTAATTTTTTGATTTCGGATTTATAATCGGGAACGTCTTATGGTGTCCCCCAAGGCATTGTAAATACTTTTTTTAAATACTAATTGCCGCAATGAACTCCAAATTATTCCAAATATTAGTCAGATTCAATCCAAATAAAGAAAATCCAGGCGGGCGCAACATGTCGCAAATACCGGAAAACCTCTTGTTTACCTCTACTGATAAGCGTATTATTGCCTTTAAAGAAAGCCCCCTTTTCACTGCAACAGGAGCTCTATGCCAATGGAGATAAAATGAAAAAAAATACCTTGATATTTTTTATGGCTGTGCTGGCAGCGATGCCGGCCTTTGGAAACACCGGGAGCGGAAATCTGGGCATCGGGGTAATTCTTGGCGAACCAACCGGCATTAGTGCCATCTATCAGCTGGCAGATACCCGGCATATCGCGGGGGCGGCAGCCTGGTCATTTTCCGGAAAGACGTCCATTCACCTGCATGGGGATTATCTATTTTACAACAGAGGAATTATCGAAGTTGACAAAGGCTCTTTGCCGCTATATTACGGGCTGGGTGCCCGGATTCGGCTTGGTGACAATACCAGGCTGGGCGTCCGATTTCCTCTAGGTGCTGCATATGAACTTGCAGACACTCCACTGCATTTTTTCTTTGAGTTGGTACCCATCATGGAACTCGTTCCGGATATTGCCATTTCCGGAAATGCCGGTATCGGCTTGCGCTACGTATTTTAGCAGCGAATCAAACCCGTGAGGCGACCAGACGAAAAACCTCGTCTTCCCGTGCCATTCCTGCGCTCAGATCCGTTTCATCAACCATATCCGTGAGCTTTGCGAAGACCTGATGCAGGTGCTCGTCGGTGGATTCGGGATCAAAGTGTGTAAGGATCAGATGTTTAACTTCACAATCTATGGCCCTCTCGACCACATCTTCCCATGCAGAGTGCCCCCAGTTCTTTTTATCGGGATAACTATCCCTGTCGTATTGAGCATCATGTATCAGAACATCGGCTCCTGATATGAATTCATCAAACTGGTCCAGAAACGGATTCTGCTTGTTTTCATTGACAAAGGATGCCTCCAGTTCATTGTCCGGTGCAAAAACAATGATTTTCTTGCCAATTATCACCTTATAAATGGCCGTTTCCACAGGATGGTTGGCTGTCATGTACTGGATGCTGAAGCCGTCATAGTGCTGGACAGCCTGGGGTTGAATATGATATTCAAGCCGGGCCTGAAGCATCTGTGACGTGACCGGAAAATAGGTATAGGACATTTGCCCCAGTAATACATCCTTGGTACTGCCTCCCATTTGCGGCGGCATATGCAGGTCAAACCGGTTTCCAGATTGATAGAAGGGTTTGAAAAACGGAAATCCGTGAATATGGTCCCAATGAGCATGACTAAAGAAAACGCGTCCTGCAATTTCCGCATTCTTTTTTTGAAGTTCGTTACCAAGACGCCTGATTCCCGTACCGGCATCAAAGACCAGCACCTTTTCTTGTCCCGGAATCCGGATTTGAAGACAGGTCGTATTCCCGCCATAGTGGGTATAATGCGAACCCGGACAGGGGATCGAGCCCCTGACTCCCCAGAAGTACAGTTCAATGGACTTTCCCAGCACCTCATCAATCTTGTCTGCAAACTGTCCATAATCCATCGGTTTGTGAAAGAAATCCGTCACACCGGTGGAAAGTGCGATTTCTTTTTCAACCGGATAGTCCCTTGTAGTCAAAACCAGAATGGGTATACCGGCAAGATCCTTGTCGGCCTTCAGCAGCTTGCACAGATGCAGGCCATTGCCGTCGGGAAAATGCAGGTCCATTATCACCAGATCAGGCATAGTTTGTCTGACCTGGTCAATGGCGCCTTCATAGCTGTTGTGATGATGAAATATGTAGCCTTTCTTGCGTAAAAATGATCCAATAAGGTCACACAGCATGACGTCATCCTCAACCATGAGAATTGTCGTCTCTTTTTCTTTTTCGGCATTTGCCATTCTCGGCTCCATGTCCGGGCACTCGCCCGTCTAGTCCAGTGAAAGACTGTTCCCGCCCTGTATCACAAATATTTTTGAAAACAGTGAGAAAAACTATCCGTCCAGTTCTCTTCTGAGTTTCTCCAGTTTCTCCAATTTCTCATCAAGACGTTTTTGGACACGATCAATCTTCTTCTGTACTTCGTCAATCAGATCATTCCCTTTTCCAGACGGATTGATAAATGTCTTGGTGTCGTTGTACCGAAGAATCTCCTCCTGGAGCTTGTCACACTCTTTTTTCAATTTGACAAACTCTGTGCGCATATGCCTGCTTCCGGCAGCTGGTGTCATTGCAAGACCCTGCTCACCGGTCTGTTTGCCGCTTTTCCGCACACGCTGGTAGATCCGGTCACAAACTTCCTTGTATTCCTTTTCGATTTTATCCTTCTTTTTTATCGGCACAAAACCAATCTTTTTAAAGCGCTCCTGCAAAGCACGGGCAAGCCGGACCATCTCTTCGGTATCCTCTACCTCAAGGAGTTTGCCAAGTTCCGCAACCACCTCGCTTTTCTCATCGAGATTTTTCTTCTGCTGATCCCGAACCTCCTTATAGTGTTTTCTCCGGTTGTTGTAGAAGTCGTCCATGGCTTTCTTGAAACGCTTCCAGATCTTTCCGGATTTACGCCGCGGAACCGGGCCGATGTCCTTCCAGTTTTGCATGAGTTCATCCAGATCACGGGTCACCCGCTGCCAGTCGGTGCTTTCGCTCAAACTCTCTGCTTTTTCACAAAGTGCCAGCTTCTTCTGATAGTTCTCATGCTCCTGATCGCGAATGATGTCCAGGCTGGCATTTTTCCGGTCATTGAACTTTCTGGTTGCTTCATTAAATCGCTCCCACAGCTCATCATTTTGCCCTTTGGGTATAGGTCCGACTTTTTTCCACCGTTTGTGCAGATTGTTGATTTCCCGGACAGCGGCGGCGAGGTCTTCTTTTTCCAGCAAGGCTTCCGCATTTTCACAGATGATTGTTTTCTTGCGGATATTCTTCTGTGTCTCCTTCCGAAAAGATGGATTAAATTCGAATTTCCTGTCGAAATATTGTTCCCGAATGGCTTTGAACTGATCCCAAACAATATCGGACTGCTCCAGGGGGACATGTCCGATTTTTTTCCACTGGCGGGTAAGCACCTCCATTTCTTCATCGAGCTGGACCCATGGTGCGTCCTCAGAACTGCCAGATACCACGATAAAAGCCATCTTGTCCAATATCGCCAGTTTGCCTGTCAGATTCTCTTCTTCTTTCTGAGCTTTTTTTACCAGGTAAGCAACTTTCTTCTCATTGAAGGTATCATATAATTCCCGGAACAGTTTTTCCTGGTTTCGGGTCTCTTCATCCTGGGGCAGGTCCCGTATTTGCTCCCATCGGTCATTAAGCTGGTTAACCTGTTTGAAAGCCTGCCATCTTTTTTTGTCCACAATCTGCTGAAGCTGCTCAAGGAGCCTCATGCGTTTCTCGAGGTTGGACTTCCTTTGCTCTCTTCTCTTTTCTTTGTGCGCCGCCCGGCGCTCTGCAAACGCTTTTTCAGCTTTTTCAAGCTCGGCCAGCAGGTAGTTGTAGCCGGGTTCGTTTGCCAGATGAGTGGCTGCCTGCAACAACTCATTCCAGCGGAACCTGAGATTCTCAAGATCCTGCTGAATATATTGCCAGTCATTCCGGCCAGCAAGCTCATTGGCTTTTTTTGCCAACTCCACAAAGTCACCCAAAAACTCGGAAATGACGATTTCCGGTTCTTCTTCATCCCCGGAACTCTCTTCACTGCCGCCCTCTTTATCGCTGTCGGCGCTTGTTTCTTCACCGATGCTTTCTTCCACGTCGGTACTCTTTACATCACTGACATCACTGATGCTTTCTTTAACTTCGGTGGTCATTTCTTCACCGATGCTTTCTTTAACTTCGGCGCTTGTTACTTCACCGATGCTTTCTTTAACTTCGGCGGTCGTTTCTTCACCGGTGCTTTCTTTCCCGGAGGCGCTTTCTGCTTCGTTCAAGTCCCCGGTCTCTTTTGAATCTTTGGGATCGTCCTGCGAGATCTCATGCGATGACACCTTTTTCAGTAACAGGTCAAAATCACCGATGGCATCGGTGTGCAGGATCTCCTTACGCAGCCTGTCAAGATGCCGGCCTCTCTCCCGGGGATCTTCGATTTCTTTTATTTTTTCCAAACTTGCGTTTACATACCGCTCAAGGTCAGAAAAAATTCCGGAATAATATTTTTTTACCTCTTCAAGTTTTTCTGGTTCGACCGAACCCAGTTCCCTGCCCTTGAATAATTCCTGGTCTTGCTGATAAAGACGACCATCTTCCGAGATTTCTACGAACTCTTTTTCCATCAACTTCCCGTATACCTGTGAAAGTGAAAACTGGCATCAGCCGGGTATCCATGATCCACTGACAAGTTGTCCAGTACAAGTGGAATGCATACCACATCAGTTACTTACTGTGGCCCCGGCAAACGATTCTTTGTTAGTATGGGAAGTTATAAAGCTTGCCAGAATAAAAAAAATATAGAAACAGGGCCCCGGGACTTTTTTATCCCGGGGTTTTTTCGGTAAAAATCATTGAAAAGGACGGTTTTGTCAAAACCGCCGGATTATCCCATCCAAGGCAAATTACTGCAGGTGGCTTCGGAGCATCCAGGCAACTTTTGAGTGGCGTCGGATTCTTTCGGTAGCAAGATCCAGTGAAGCTTCGTCTCCGGCTTCTTCACATGCGGGAAGTGCCTTTCGGGCTGTTCGAATAACGGCTTCGTTGGCTTCTTGCAACCTCTGGACCATTGTCCGGTCGTCCGGCACGTCCTCTTCTTCTTCGATGGAAGTGATTTTCGAGTATGTCTTGAATGAGCCGGGCGCAAAATGGCCGATGGATCGTATCTGTTCAGCAATGACATCGATGGCCTCGGCCAGTTCGGTGTATTGCTCCTCAAACATTTCATGAAGAGGCTGGAAGTTCATACCCGTCACATTCCAGTGATAGTTGTGCGTCTTCAAATAGAGCATGTAGGAGTCAGCCAGCAAATGCCCCAAGGCTTTTGCAATCTCTTCGCGCTGCTTGTCTGAAATGCCAATATTGATATTCGAGTCGCCTTTCTGCATTGTATTTGTCATAATTTTCTCCTTTTAATGTTTTTGGTATATAGCTATAACAGAGCAGTAAATCCATTCGTTCTGATCACTTTTCGATAGTGCACAATCAGTCGTTTCATATCTTTGGGCAAGGGTGCTTCAAGTGCCACAATCCTGTCAACAGCAGGATGGTGAAATTCCAGGCGGGAGGCATGAAGGGCCTGCCGGTCAATCAGGCGCTCTTTTTCCTCATCCGCGGAATAGTGACGGTCTCCTACGGCAGGATGTCCGATTTGTGCAAATTGAACACGAATCTGATTCTTCAAACCCGTATCAAGGGCTATTTCTACGAGACTGGTTTCTCTGAAGGACTCGATAACCCTGTACAATAACCGGGCAGGTGTGCCTTCCGGGTCACTTGGGGACACAACAACGTTTCGGAACCCATCCTTGACACGCTTCATGTGATGAACCAGCTCTCCGTCGGAAGGTTCGGGTGTTCCTCTAAGCAGGGCCAGATAGATTCGAGCCGGTTCGTGCCGGCGAAACTGCTCAACAAGCCCCTTCTGTGCCTTCCTTGTTTTGGCAAATAATACAACCCCCGTTGTGTAGCGGTCAATACGATGAACCGTGAAGGCATTTCTGCCCGCAGATTCCAGATAGGCCTGCAGGGCATCCTGCAAGTTTGCTGATTTCATGCCCTGCACCGGCACTGTCAAGACGCCCGCAGGTTTGTTCAAAGCAATGACAAAGGCATCTTCAAAAAGAATCTCGGCCCTGGTGCGAGAATTGACTTTGATGTACTTCTGTTTCTTTTTCATGTACCCGTTGTTGAACCGGCAATTCTCAGGAAATAGCGTTTCCTCGTATAACGGCTCAGAGATCTATGTCCACATGGTGAACATTGCGCAAGATATGAACAGCATTCTGGTCTTTGTTTTGCATCACACGATGTTCCAGATTGGTGATCAGCCCGGAACGGGTCTGATCAAAAGCATCGGAACGGGCCTGGTCAGGTGTAGTGGTGCGTAAAATAATGAACAACTCATCAGCCCTGATCACACTGTAAAGCTGATCCTTGTTGAACGCATGAGACCGAAGTTCTTCAAACTGAAGAAAAAGATCCGAGAAGGATCTTGTGTCATCGGCCCGCCGGATGATTTCAACATCCTGCGGCCCCTCTGCACTCAGCGGCACACGACAGAGGTAAAAGAATTTTTCCTGAAAAAGCATAGTTTAAATCTGTTATTCATGAGATATGTACAGCCATCATGGCTCTGACCAACCACAAACGACTCAGCTTGTCTTGCCGCATAAACATACGAAAAAAACGGCAAAGCTGCGTTATCAACCTGTTTCAAGCCAATGGATCATGAGCTTATAGACCCGCTCGATATCTGCAATAAATACGGACTCGTTTTTTTGATGATACGGAAAGATGGCCGGTTCAAGTGCAATGGATGCTACACCAGCATTGCGATCCCTGTTCAGCTCAGCACCATAATGCAGATAATCATTGGTATTGTTTGATAACAGGAGGTTCGGATCCAGTTCTACAAACTCCTTCTTCACCCGTTCGGTATTCTCCCGCTCCTTCGGGGAGGGCTCCTGACCGGTAAACTCCCAGTGTCCGCTGTAGA
>SLHZ01000148.1 GCA_007135895.1 Balneolales bacterium
ATATTTTTATATTTGCGATGCTTCTGTGGACTGTAACGTTTACACAGGGTTGGTCCCCCTTTTTACCCTGATATTACTCATCCTTCAACACTATTGGTTATGATAGCACAGCGTGTTCAGGCCATCGCTCCTTCTGAAACACTAAAAATCTCGGCTCGCGCCAAAGAGCTTCAGCGTGAAGGCAAGTCCGTCATTTCCCTGAGCCAGGGAGAACCCGATTTTAAGACCCCTTCTCATATCTGTGAAGCTGCCATTGCCGCCATACGGGACGGACATCACGGATATACCATGAATACGGGGAACCCGGAACTGCGTGAAGCCATATCAAAGAAACTAAAAGAAGAGAATCAGCTGGACTACACCCCCGGCCAGATCATTTTATCTAACGGAGCCAAACAGTCCATTGGTTTTTCTCTCCTTGCAACCATCAACCCCGGTGATGAAGTCATTATTCCGGCTCCTTATTGGGTTTCCTACCCGGAAATGGTAAAACTTGCGCAAGGAAAACCGGTCATCGTCAAAACGGCTTTTGAAAACAATTATAAAATGACCGGTGTCCAGTTTCGGCAAAACATCACCGAGAAGACCAAAATGCTTATTCTTTGCTCTCCGTCCAACCCCACGGGCAGCTGCTACACCATGGACGAGCTTCGGGAGCTGGCTGATGTGCTCAGAGACTATCCCGATATCCTTGTACTCTCCGATGAAATATACGAATACATAGTTTTTGAGTCCGACCACGCAAGTATCGCTCAGGCCGCGCCTGATCTCAAGGACAGAGTGCTGTTAATTAACGGATTCTCCAAAAGCTTTGCCATGACCGGCTGGCGCCTGGGCTACCTCGCTGGTCCGGAAGCGGTGGTCAAAGCCGTCTCAAAAATACAGAGTCAGGAGACCTCCGGACCCTCCTCCATCTCACAAAAAGCAGGTGAAGCCGCCTACAACAGCCCACGGGATGCCGTAACAGAAATGGTGAAGGCTTTTCGTGTAAGACGGGATTATCTGGTCAGTGAGCTTCAAAAAATCGAAGGGGTTCACTGTTTCAGACCGGACGGCGCATTTTATGCTTTCCCCGATATCTCCCATTACCTGGGATCCAGAACACCTGCGGGTGAGCAAGTGACCAGCAGCACAGATCTCTGCCTTTTTCTTCTCGAACAATGCGGACTTGCTGCTGTTCCGGGCGATGCCTTCGGAGAACCCAGCGGGATACGTCTTTCGTATGCCGCTTCCATGGAACACCTCCAGGAAGCTGTCACGCGCCTTCGAAACGGTCTTGAAGCACTGACAAAAGCATAAAACTTTTTTTAAAACACCTGTGTTTAATTATCGCTATGCCAACGTCTGCTTGTGATCATTTACTTGAGAAATGATCCTTCCAAAAAAAGTGTTACCAGAAACAACACTCGGCACAAACTTTAAACAAAGAAACCCAAAACTAAGAAAACCATTTTTCTGAATATGCCTACCTATCTGTATAAAAGAGAAGATGGAACCACCTTTGAAATCATTCAGAAGATCAGTGACAGCGCTCTGAAACACTGCCCGGAAACAGGTCAGCCTGTACGGCGCATGATCACAGGCGGAGGGGGGGTGGTTTATAAGGGAACAGGCTGGTATGTAACGGACTATAAAAACAAAGACCGGAAAAACGGGAATGGTGCCGCTTCCGGTGCCAGCGCAAAGGAGTCCTCGTGCAGCACTTCCAATGAAGACCGCCAGGTTGCCGGCAAGGATAAAGAGAATCACGTCGAACAAGCGCCGGCCTCTACTGAAAACAAAGAATGATTCCCGCAGAGCTGGGTAGACTCGGAGAAGAACGCGCCGCAGATTACCTTCAGGCGAACGGCTATCTTGTTCTTGACCGAAACTACCGTTTCATGAGAGGAGAAATTGATATTGTCGCAACAGACGGGGATCATATCGTATTTGTTGAGGTCAAAACCCGCCGCAGTCACTCCTTTGGTCCACCACAGGATAGTGTGGACGAAAAAAAGCAAAAACAATTGCTAAAAGTGGCCGAAGCATGGCTGTATGAAAGAAGAATGGAAAAAAGCCGCATACGCTTTGACGTGATTGCGGTGATGAATCCCGGAAATAAAAAAGAGCAGCTTACTCATATAAAAGACGCATTCTGGTAAAAACACTTTTTGCCCGTACCGGAATAATACTATTTAAAGTCGCATATTTGTTACGGAAGGGTCCACTTGTTCGGATGCGGAATAGTTTAAAATGACCTATTTTATAGGGTATCCTACAAGTAATTCCTCATGAATCTTCGTTACTTCAATCCTCTGCAATGGCGGCGCTCATTACTTGCCGGTTTGCTGCTGGTGCTTCTGGGCATCTGGTTTGGCTTTATTGATACCTACAGCCTGAAGACACGGGTTCAGTTGCATCAGGAAAAAAATGAATTGATCAGGGAAACAGAAAGATTGCGCCAGGAAACTCTTGATTATGAGCAAAAACTTGAGGATCTGTCCTCAAGTCCCGGTTTGCTGGAACAAATTGCCCGGGAAGATTACGGTATGCGAAAACCGGGTGAAACCATTTATCGCATAAAAGACAAATAACACACTCCATCTGACAGACCGGTATTTCGGAATGATTTCAATAGGCATCGACTTGGGCGGCACAAACATCAAATCTGCGATTGTGCATCAGAAAAAGGGTATTCTATCCCGTTTTTCAGTTGAAACAAAAGCCCATGAAGGTGTTCAGAGTTTACTGGACCGCATTACCGAAGTGATCAAAAACGCCGCTTCCGAAGCACCAGAGCCACCCTGCGGTGTAGGAATTGGATCGCCGGGCATTATCTCACTGGATAGAACGACTGTTTCCAATCCCCCCAACTTCCCCGGTTGGGAAGTAATAGATATCCGTGAAACGATTCGCCAGCGTCTGGGCATGCCCACCATTGTAGAAAACGACGCCAATGTAATGGCTCTCGGTTCTTCACGCTTCGGCGTTGGCAGGGAAATGGACAGCCTGATCATGCTCACACTTGGCACCGGTGTTGGTGGTGGAATTATCTATCGCAAAGAACTCTATCGCGGCACAACGGGCGGAGCTGCGGAACTCGGCCATGTCATTATTGACTATAACGGACCGGAATCCAACAGTATAACCCGGGGCGGAGTGGAGGCATACCTGGGACAGCGTTTCATGATCAGAAATGCCATGCCGCTGATCAACAAGCACCCCGAAAATCCCCTGTATTTGGTCTTCCATGACAAAGCAGAAGATCTCGAACCGCTGCACCTGAGCCGGGAGGCTGAGAAAGGGAATGATCTCGCCATTGAAATCCTCGGAGAGGCGGGCCGCATGCTTGGATATGCTATTGTGAATTACATTCATATACTGGATATCCGCAATATCATCTTAAGCGGCGGTGTGGCGCAGGCTGGCAAATGGATAATGGAACCGGCGCGTCAGACTGCCATGGAGAGGCTTATGCCGCCGTTCCATGAAAACTTTACGATTCTGTATGAAAGTCTGGGAAACGATGCCGCTCTTCTGGGTGCCGGTACACTGGCTTTTGAAAACTTTGCCGCTTACTGAAACGCATCTCTTCTGTGCCTATCGCACGAGTCATCCGCTTTTGCTTTTTTCTTATTCTTTTACAGGCCATTACGGCGCTGACAGGATCTCTTCATGCCCAGGCGGCCGAACCGCCACCAGCCGGGTCATCTAACGGAACGGTAAAGTTCTCTTCCAGTGATTCACTTTTTTTTACCACCAGAGTGGAGAGAAAAGCCATCTTGTACGGCAATGCCAGTGTGGGTAGTGAGAAAGGACAGCTTACCGCAGGTGAAGTCACCCTGAACCTGACACAAAACATGATGAGCGCCCGGGCAGCCACACCCGGTGACACCCTCACCGAACCCGTCCTGCAACGCGGCGAAGACCGAATCAGAAGCCAGCGCATCTTGTACAACTACCAAACCGACAAAGGAAAGTTCGATGTTGCCAGACTTGGTATGGACCAGGGCAATGTCATAGGAACCCAGGTCAAGAGAACCGCTCCTCACGTGATTTTTGTCGAAGACGGCATCTATTCAACCTGTGATCTGGATCATCCTCACTTTTACTTGCGGGCTCAGCGGATGAAAGTAGTCGACGAAGAAGAGATTTTCTTCACCCGGGCCCGGCTTTTTATACTGGATATACCCTACCCATTCGTCTTTCCATTTGGCTATGTCCCCTCGCGAATTTCCCGCAAACAATCGGGCATTCTCGAGCCTTCTTTCACCTACCAGGATCAGCAGCAACGTGGTATCGGACTGCATAACCTTGGCTGGTTTCAGTATTTCAACGACTATATAACCGGACAGGCTTCGATGGATATTTTTACATCAGGTACTGTCTATGTCAATTCCATCATGAACTACCGGCGTACCAACCAGTACAATGGCATGATAGAGCTTGGGTACTCCAGGGACCAGGGCATGGAACCCACCGATCCCGACTTTCTGCAAAGCATTCAACGCAATCTCACTATTCGCCACAGCCAAACGATAAATCCCTATTCGAATGTGTCGGCCGATATTAACCTGCGCACGCGAGACTTTTACAGCCGCAACTCCTATAACATAGAAGACCGGGCCGAAGTAAACACAAGGTCGAGCATCGGTTACAATTTCAGCCACCCTGAAAACCGGTTCTCTCTATCTTTATCCAGCCGTTATAATCACCAGTTTGCTACCGGTGCGAGTACTCTTACCGGGCCTGACCTTAGTTTTTCCGTTCGCCGGCTCACTCCATTTCAAAGAAGCAGGCCAATAGGGGATCCTTCATGGTACGAGTCCATAACAATCCAGTACCGGAGCAACCTCAGCTCCCGGTACAGCTTCAATCCCCGGGACAGCGATATCGGTTTCTTCGAAGCCCTGTTCAACCCCTCCAGGCATCGTGAGGCGACCGGTGATATCCGCCATATCAACACGGGTTTGCGTCACAATGTGTCGGCAGGAGCTCAGCTCATCTCCAGACCATACGCCAACATCAATACCAACCTGGCTCTTAACGAGTACTGGTATCCTCAAAGTCTCAGACAAAGCTGGGATCCCAATGAAAAACAAGTTGTTTCAGAAATGGAATCCGGTTTTACCGCCGGCCGCGATTTCCAGGGCAGCCTTTCAGCCAATTCTACCATATATGGAATCAGCTCCGCCCGCATCGGTCGCTTTGATGGTTTTCGCCATACAATGAGGCCCTCCCTCAGTTTTTCATACCGCCCCGACTTCAGTGATTCTCACTGGGGCTATTTCCGGGATGTCCAGGTCGCCGATGACGGCACCACCCGTAAATACTCGATATTCGAAGGTGGTATTGTTGGGGGGCCGGGGGCCGGGAAACAGCAAAGCCTCGGCTTTTCACTTTCCAATGTTCTGGAAACCAAACAGGTCCGTCGTGACACTACCGGAGAACGCCGGGAACAGGTAGTGAGACTGATCGATCGTTTCGATATCAATGCAAATTACAACTTTGCCGCCAGACAGTTCAAGCTGTCCGATCTTTCTGCCAATCTAACGTCCTCTTTTTTCCAGAATATCCGGCTCAATGCCAGGGCTCTCTTCAGCTTTTATGACACCGACGAAAACAAGAATGTGATCGACCGCTACTTGTGGGAAGAATCCGGTCGGTTTCTTCGTCTGACCTCTTTTTCATTCACTGCAAGCACCCGGTTAAGCAGCAATGGAGGAGCCGGTGCCCGATTTGAAAGAAGTCACTGGCACTATCCCCGACACTATGACCCGCTGGACCAGACCCGTTTTCACCCGATAGACCAGGCTTTTTATGATGGATATGTGGAACGACTGGAGGTACCATGGTCTCTTAACCTGAACATGAATTACAGCTGGCGTCTGCTCACCGGCGGGAATACCCGAAAATCCGCCGTCCTTAATGCACAGAATATTCAGTTCAGGATTACACCGGAATGGCAGGTCGGAACTTCTCTTGGCTATGATTTCATTGAAAAGGAGCTTACACCCTCCCAGTTTCGGGTCACCCGCAACCTGCACTGCTGGGACCTCTCTTTTCAATGGAATCCCTTTGGCGATTTCAAGTACTACCTTTTCCGGCTCACTGTCCGCGATTCACAGCTCCAGGGTCTTTTCCAGAAATTACCCGGGTTGAATAATCTTGAGCGCAGTGACAGCCCCATAAACCGTTTCTGATAGCTATCATCACAAGATTAATCAACCAGTAAAAATGGGCATCATTACAAGATTCATCAGCCCGTAAATCCGGATTTTCTCAGTATCTCTTCCGAAACTCCTCCAGCTCCGGTGGTCCGGGCCACTCCGGAAGCCTGCTCATCTCCCTGAAGCATCCCATCAGGCTGACGGGCTGCTGTCCGGTTCTTCAAAAACTGAACCACATATTTCCCCAATATGTCAAATTCCAGATTTACAACAGAGCCCTTCTTCCTGTTCCTTAGTACGGTATGCTCCCAGGTATAGGGTATAATCGCCACCAGAAATGAATCGGCGGTTACCCTGGCCACTGTCAGGCTGACACCATCAACGGCAATACTGCCCCGGCCCACTATCAGGTCAGACCACTGCGGGTCAAGTCCAATGCGAATGAGCCAGTTGGCGCCCTCTCTTGACACATCCAGAATCGGTCCGGTTGTATCAACATGCCCCTGGACAATGTGCCCGTCAATTCGTTGGGCCAGGGTCATGGACCGCTCAAGATTTACTTCATCTCCCGAGCGCAGGCTGCCCAGTGCTGTTTTCCTCAAGGTCTCCTCTACGACCTGTACCGTGACTGATGCCGGATCTTTTCGAACGACTGTCTGACAGACTCCGTTCACACACAAGCTGTTGTCCACCTTCATCTCACCGGCAAGATCACATCGTATGGTCAGCTCTTTTCCACCAGCCAGGTTTCGGACCGATACCACGCGACCTGTTTCTTCAATAATCCCGTTAAACATGGTAAACCTCATTTATTGTTGTGTACCGGAAAAACCGTTCACCAGCAGCAGAGCCCGCCCGGCCCCGGATCAAAAGTACCCGGTAAAAAGATAATCATCGCCGATCTGTTCCCAACAGACGGATTTGAGGCAAATAATCTCACTCATTTTCCGGACACCGGCACCGAGGATGCTTCTGGTACCGCCACCCAGAATTTTCGGGGCTATGAAAACATGAATCTTGTCGACCAGGTTTTCCCGTATCAGAGCCGTTGCCAGGCTGCTTCCCGCCTCAACAAGGATGGAGCTAATGCCAAGCTGTCCCACCTTTTGAATCGCCTGTTCAAGATTTGAGTGGCCATTCAACTCGGAAACCAGAATCGTCTCGCCCCTGAAATAATTGGTCTGAAGCATATTCAGGGCGGAATCCATCTTATCGGGAACAACCGCTGCATTATGTGTAATTCTTATTGTCTTGTCTTCATGAAGATCACGAAACAAATGCAAATCTTCAGGCAAGGTACCCGGTCCGTCGATAACAATTCGACGTGGCTGCCGACCTTCTACCAGACGAACCGTCAGCTTCGGATTGTCAATCAAAGCCGTATTTCGTCCAATCATTACAGCATCATACTCACTGCGCCAGGCATGTACTTTTTTCCGGGAATCCGCTCCGGAAATCCATCGGGAATCACCATCAGGAGCCGCGACATATCCATCCAGTGTTTGGGCAATTTTCAGGATAACATAGGGTTTACCAAACCGCATGTTATGAATAAACACTTCATTGAGTCGGCGGGCTTCTTCTTCCAGCAGGCCGGTGGATACAGCCATACCTTTTGATTTCAGCAGGGCCAAGCCTTTTCCATCCACTTTCGGATTGGGGTCTTTCATGGCTGCCACCACCCTTTTCAGCGGGTACCGCGCAAGCTCTTCCGCGCAGGGAGGGGTCTTCCCGTGATGTGAACAGGGTTCAAGAGTCACATAAACCGTAGCATCAATCAGGTCGCTTCGATCCTTAACCTTTTTCAGGGCATTGATTTCGGCGTGAGACTGACCATAACGCTCATGATATCCTTCACCGATCAGGTCGCCGTTCCGACTGTAAATCGTGCAACCCACCAGCGGATTGGACCCGACATACCCTTTCCCTTTTTCGGCGAGCCGCAAGGCTCTTCTCATACGCCTTTTATCAAGAGAAGAAAAGTTCATTCAGGCTGAATTGTCCGAATGCCAGCTGATCCGGCCATTTACATCGGCTGCATCAGGCGTTGATGGATGCGAAAATCCCGAATGGCGGCATCGGCCTTGAGACGTTCTACCCAGACATTGCCAAATGCAGCGTTTTTTTGCTGCTGAAGCTGTTCCCTGATTTGCCGTCGCTCGGCGCTGGTGAGATTATCCGTATTGGCCATGGTACGAGCGTCAACCATCATGACGAAGACAGCATTATTGCCCGGTATGGGTTTCGAAAGTGTTTCCAGTGGAAGTGAAAAAGCCGCACCAACAATCTTGGCTTCACGCCCGGCCCCCGGTATGGTTGAAGAGCTTAGCCGGATTCGTTCTGCTGAAACGATCTCTTTTTCACTTTTCTGCGCAAGCTCCTCGAGAGTATCCATGCCTTGCTGCAACTCAGCAACTCGCTTCAGCGTAATTTCACGACGCTTCTGATCACGAACCAAAGACTCAACCTGGGCGCGCACTTCTTCAAGCGGACGCGCCCCTTCGGGGATTATTTCATCGATCTGGAAAATAATGAACTGGTCCTCTGTTTCAATAACATCCGAAATCTCTCCTCGCCTCAACATGGCCAGTTCGCTGAGAACTATACGGCTTTGTCCCAGGCCCGGAATAAACGGGTTTCCTTCCGTAGCAAAGCCCTCCATTACTTGATAACCACTTCTCTCTGCCTCTCGCCTGAATCCGTCACTGGAAGCAAAATACTGAAAGTCCTCAGCTTCATTGGCCAGTCTCTGCACGGTTTCAAACGGATCGGCCTGCACGTCCTGGCTCATATCGGCAAAACGCACGTCTCTTCGGCTCCTGCCGGCCACTTCAAAAAGGTAGATTCCATCATCGCCATCAAGCGGACCAACGAATG
>SLHZ01000305.1 GCA_007135895.1 Balneolales bacterium
AAAGGTACTGGAACATAATGTCCCGGTGCTGGGTATCTGCTACGGCTTGCAGGCCATGACCCATGAGCTGGAACCCGGATCGGTTAACAGCGCGGATAAGAGAGAATTCGGCCGGGCATCCATCAAGGTTGTCAAACCGGATGACCTCTTCAGCGGAATCCCCGAAACAAGCACCGTGTGGATGAGTCACGGAGACCATATCACCCGGCTTCCCGAATCATTTGAAATCATCGCCGAAACCGCCAACGCGCCCGTCGCAGCAGTCCGCCAAATAGCAAAACCCGTCTATGGCGTACAGTTTCATCCTGAGGTGGCGCATACCGAATTCGGACATCAAATCCTGCACAACTTCGTCCGGAAAATATGCGGTCTCAAAGGCGACTGGACTCCCGGCTCGTTTATTGATAGCACCATCTCCGCGATCCGCAAAGAGGTGGGGGACGGAAGAGTCATCTGCGGCCTGTCCGGCGGAGTCGACTCAACCGTAGCCGCCACCCTGATCCACCGGGCCATTGGCGACCGGCTTCTTTGCGTCTTCGTAAACAACGGAGTCCTGAGAAAAAACGAGTTTCAGGATGTCCAGCAGCTCTATACCAGCAAACTGGGCCTCCCTCTCAAGGCCGTTGACGCTTCCGGCCTTTTTCTCGATCGCCTGAAAGGAGTCTCCGACCCTGAAACAAAACGCAAGATCATCGGCAACACCTTCATCGAAGTATTCGATGATGCCGTCAGCGGACTCAATGGCTTCACCCATCTCGCTCAAGGCACCCTCTATCCCGATGTCATCGAAAGCGTCTCCTTCAAAGGTCCGTCGGTAACCATCAAATCGCATCATAACGTGGGCGGACTTCCGGAAAAAATGAACCTCCGCCTGCTCGAACCTCTGCGTGAGCTCTTCAAGGATGAAGTGCGCAATGTAGGTGCCAGCCTGGATATCCCTTCCGATTTCCTGAAACGCCATCCGTTTCCCGGACCCGGCCTCTCCATCCGCATCCTCTCGGATGTCACGCATGAAAAAGTGCGGATGCTTCAGGAAGCGGATGCCATTTTTATTGAAGAGCTCCGCAGCCACGACCTCTATGACTCTGTCTGGCAGGCACTGGTCGTGCTTCTCCCCGTACAGAGCGTCGGCGTCATGGGTGACGAACGCACCTACGAATACACGGTCGGACTTCGTGCCGTAACCAGCGTGGACGGAATGACAGCCGACTGGGCGCATCTTCCCTACTCTTTTCTTGCATCCGTTTCCAACCGCATCATCAATGAAATAAGGGGCATTAACCGCGTTGTATATGATATCAGTTCCAAACCGCCCGCTACCATCGAGTGGGAATAATGAACACAGCCAGAAGATCATGACGCTCCGGATTTTTATACTTCTATGCCTGTTTACGGCATGGAACACCCCTGTTGATACCGTTGCTTCCACTTTCATCCAACCGGCCGATGAGATGGATGACCAGAATGCTGTCTTTCAAAAAGCGATGGACTTTTATACCGAAGGGGTCTTCGACAGTGCCGCCACCCTGTTTGCCGCAGTTCCAACCTCCATGGGCCATCTTTTTGCCGGAAAAAGCCATTTCGCCCTGAGCAACTATCCCCTGGCACAGCACCATCTGCAACAGGTGCGCCGTGATGACGACCCCAGAATCCATGATGAAGCACGCTATACCCTGGCACTGGCCGATTTCCAGACCCGGCAATTCGGGATGAGCCTGGACCGGCTCTACGACCTGAAATCACGGCCGGCCCATGACAACCTGCATCGTGATGCCGAAACGCTCTATCACCAGGTTATGGGCTATCTGACAACCGGACAGCGCAAAGACGCCTTCATGCAAAGCCGGAACAGTACCGTCCGGTTCGACCTGGTGCGCTACGGCATCGATCATATGCTGCGTCAGGAAGCCAAAGAACTTTTTGATACGCTTTACCCCTATTATGAGGCCACCATCGACACCAATGTACTGGCCGCCCTGAACCGGAGAATTCAACGGCTCCCCGATACGGCACCCGAAGTGCCCGCATACGGCAAAGCCCCCGACGGCATGATCTATAATATCGGTGTGATGCTGCCGGCTGCTGAAGCAGGCTCGCGGGAATGGTCCATCTCCCGCGCGCTCTTTAACGGCTACCTGCTTGCTGCCGAAGAGTTCAACAGGAAGCATAACGACAAGTTCATACGTCTGCATCATTTGGAGACATCCGACACCGCACTCACCATGGAAGCGGCAATGGCCCGGCTGGCATGGATGCACCACGCCGATGCCATACTCGGACCTCTTTTTTCCAGTGATGCCTACCGTATACGGGATCTGACTGAATTCTATCAGATCACCATGATCCCGCCACTGGCCAATGCCGACACGCTCAATATCAGCAACCCCTACCTCTATCAGATCAACCCTACTTTTGAAACACGGGGAAAAGCAATGGCCCGTTTTGCAGTACGGGAACTGGGACTTGACACGCTTGCCGTTATCACTCAACGAGGCCTCCCGGTGGAGCGGGAAGCCCGGGCCTTCCGCAATGAAGCGGAACGCCTCGGTGCCACTATTGCCCACTATTTCAGTGAAGATTTCGACGCCCGCGCTTTTGAAGTGGCTCATATCACCCCCTGGTTTGCCGGGCACGAACGGTTTATCGATATCGAGGAGTTCCCTATCGTCCCCGTTCACGGTCTCTACCTGGCCATCACCGGTGCCGGGGCCGATCATCTGATCGATCTTATCCTTAACGATCTTCAAGCCGTACGCAGCCGGGTCACCATCCTCTCAAACGAAGAGATGTCGCACGTGGATCTCACCGAAAACCGCAGACGCTATTTCGACATCTATTACTCCAGCTTCTTTCACCGCGACAATGACCAACGCGAAACGATAAACTTCCAGGCGAATTACCGATCGCTGACGGGGTTTAATGCCGATAACTTCGCCCACCTCGGATACGATGTGGGCCGATACCTGTTTCACTCCATCGCAACACTGGAAAACCCGGAGCGACTGAAAAATAAATTCCGGTTTCAACCTGCTTTTGACGGTGTAATCACCCGGATTGGTTTCCGGGGCACCCATGTGAACCAGCGCCTCCATTTCATGAAGGTGGAGCGGGATTATGACTTTCTTCTGGAATACTATGACGATGAATGGGACGAAGAGGAGGATCAGTGGCCGGATGAATCCGAAGATGAATCGCCTCCCCGGGAAGAAGACAGCTCCACGGATCCATAATTCGCTAATAGCCCCGGCTCCGATCAGAAGCGTAGATCAGAAACGTAATGAACGGACTGTTTTCTGATCTGTCAGGGTATCAGTGCTCGGAAAAAGCGCCATTATCACCGGCACGTCATTTGCGCATGATCGACAACCGGGAAAAAAAGCCGGTCCGCCTGGGTGCAAAGTATCCTTCGGCTGCAGATCGGACATCCTCGACCGATACGAATGCTTTGGGTGCTTTCTCGTTGATGATGGCAATCATCTCCTCAAGATCCTTTCGCTTGATTACACTCAATATGAGCCGCACTTGTCCACTGATACCACTGGCAGAAATAGATGTCACACCAAAATCCTTCTCCTTCAGATAACCGATCAAATCGGTGGCATCATCCGTCGTAATGGTACGCACACAAAGAAGCCCCATGGCGATTTTCTGCTCCAGATAGATCCCGATAAAGTTGCCAACTCCGAAGCCGGCCGCATACGCCACATAAAGTCCGGCATTGGTCAGACTCTGCATGATTTGACCAATGGCCACCAGCCAGATCAATGACTCGAAAAAACCGATTACCGGTGCCAGATACTTCATGCCGCGCGAAACAAAAATGATGCGCAGAGTCCCCATCGAGACATCCACCACACGAGCCAGAAATATCAGAATCGGCAGGATAACCCAGCCGAACCAGTCAAAATCAAAAGTAAGTGATTCAAGAATACCCATACCCTTACGAATGCTCCAACTTCAATATTTAATCGGAATGCGCCTGTTTCTTGTCTGACAAAATATGCCTTCGTCAATATTTAGCTTCCGGCAACCTCTTCCCGCTCCATTTCAGCCTGTATCCGCCTCTGCTCCCGAAGCCACTGGGTCCACTCCCTGCTGCGGGCACGATGCTCGGCATAAGTCCTTGAAAAGGCATGTGTGCCGTCCGGCCGGGCTACCATGTACATGTAAGGATGCTCCTCGGGAAACAAAGCGGCCTGTATGGATGCCATGGAGGGATTGTTGATCGGACCGGGCGGAAGACCATGAATGCGATACGTATTATAGGGATGATTGATCCGGTAATCCGCATACACAAGCCGGGTCCGCTCACCTTTGGCATAATTAACCGTGGGATCGGCCTGTAAACGCCACCGCCTGTTCAGCCGGTTCCAGTATAATCCGCTGATGGTCGGCTTTTCGTGGTCATACCGTGCCTCCCACTCAATAATCGAAGCCAGTGTGGCTATTTCATCCACACTCCTGCCAAGCTCTTCCATGCGCCCGGCATACGGTATGGCAACCCGGCGTTCAAACTCGGAAAGCAACCGCTCCAACAGACGTTCCGGTGAACTGGTCCAGTAAACTTCGTAGCTGTCAGGCAGCATCCGGCCATAGAGCCGGTGTGCCTCAATTCCGTGCCGGTTAAGAAAACTGGTGTCCTTCATCGCAGCCGCCAGCTCATCCGCCTCAAATTGCATTTGGGCCGCGATTCGCTCTTTAAGCATGGCTTTTTCCTGACCCGGCGGTATCCTCACCAGCAACGGATCCTGCAGACCGCGTCCAAGCTTCGAAAAAAAGTCAGCGTAGCCCGAGTAACCATCTACAACATAACGTCCCCTTTGAAACCGGCGCCAGCCCATGATCTGTGCCGCCCATAGCAACTCCTTTTCGTGAAACGAGACTCCGCTTTGACGAAGATGACCCAGTAGTCCATCCAGGTCAATGGCATCATGAAGCAGCAATACAGCCGGTTCAGAAGCTTTGATGGCGGTGTCACGATTCAGCCGGTGGTGCCTTGAAACAAAAACCAGTAAAAAAGAAAATACCACAGCAGCCGCCAATGCCAGCCACTGCCTGTATCCAAAAACATTCAAAACGGTGAACATAATGCCTTTAACTTACAAATTCTACGTGTGACATGGATCTCACCTGCCCAAAAACCTGTGAAAAAAACGCCGAGTGGACCCGATATCATAAAAATAACGCAAAAGTATGATTTTATTATTAACTATCGGTTCTAATAGACCTCTATGATATCATCTTTTTTTCTTCGCTCCCTTATCATGGCCATCAGGGAACCTGCCCCGTAGAGAATCAGAAAAGCTGCAATAATCAGCGCTATGATATCAGGAAACAGCAGCAGCAACAAAGCTGCCGACAGTGGAATAACCGCCACAATTGTAAAACCGCCCCCAAGCAGTGTAGCCAGACCCGTAACCAACAAAAAGAAACCGAAAAAGAAAGGTATGAAGGTTGGATACATGAAAATGAGCAGTCCCATGGCCATTGTCACCAGAACAATGAATGATGGCGCCCGGAATAACAGAAAGATGATACCTACGGCCATCAGGTAACTCCCGATAATAAGATAAAGCGCACCCGGCCACACCATGACCAGCACCCCGGTCAGCAGGGCTATGATGGAATGAACAATGCGTCTTTTACCTTTTTGTGTTCCCGAATCAAAATGATAGTATATCTGCATGCCATTTTAAGATTATTATTCCAAATGCTGCCATTCAACGGTTACCTGGCTGGTCAGTCCCCTTTCCACCGGAACATTTCGCCGGATGAAGTAACGTCCGGGCGGACGGAATGGGTCCACCCGGCCCGGATCCCAGTATCGTCTGGATTCGCCAACTTCATATACACGTAATAAATAAGTTCCCGGAGGAATACCATCAAGCAGTGTTTCTCTGCGGAAACTGCCGCTTCGGATCTCTTCACCATCCCTGGTGATCAGTTCATACCGGTACCTTTTTTGATCCAAAGTGCCCGTTTCACCCTCCGCTTTATTATCTGAGGCGCCTGGCTCTTCCGTCGAATTATACTCAGAAACGTCTGATTCACCTGATAAATTATTATCTGAGACGGCCGATTCACCCGTTGAAACCGAAGTGCCGATCGGCTCCGTACGAATTTCTATGGCCCCGAGATCCTGCCGGAAGACAATCCGGGGCGTAATGGACAGCCGCTCCATCCTCTCTCCGTCCCAGATTCGGAATTCATAACTGGCACCCTGCTGCCAGGCTTCATCCGGACAGATAAATAGCAGATTGTCCTGGATGCGTGCATGCGGCCATGGCTTGTGGGTGGTCTGACTCTCAATGACAATAAGGGAGTCCAGGATGGACGGTTCGTTGTCAAGTAGACGGGCATAGCGGATCACGGCCGGATCATCTTGAAAAAAGCCCGCTTGCGTGTCATGAGAAATGAAGCGGGCGAAGGTTGTATCAGGATCGTCTGAGCCGGGGAAAAGGTCAACTTCAGACCGGGCCTCGTTCCCCGTGATATCGGTTATACCCGCAATCTCTATGCGGTATTCACCATCATCCGGCAACGGTACGCTGGACTGGGCCATCAATATATTCGGACTCTCACGATCGACATACAAGGGCACTACAGGGATCCATTGTGAATCATCGGCAGGGGTCACACGTATGGACGAATCGCCGTCAAACCGGATATCTTCGCTGAACCGCAATCGCAGCCTTACTTCCGACAACATACCCACAGCTTGCAGTACCGGAGGCAGGGTATCCCGGCGTACGACAAATACCGACCCGATATCAAGATCTGCTTCCTTCTCAAGCCTTACAGTGTCAACGGTGAATGGCTGTGCCGCCTCCCTGCGACGATCCCATCTTCGGTTCCGGTTGCGGTCGTCCAGCCAGAATGCCAGGTAATCACCTTCGGCAAGATAGTTGAACCGTACGACCCCGGCCGTATCAGACTCACCGACATAATCGGCCCCCTCACCAAGATCAACCGGATAGCGATAGAGCAGAATCCGCTCACCCGCCATGTTCTCACCGGTCAGAGCGTCTCTGACCCGGGCTGTGATGCGTCCCGAATCAATTTCCGGACCTGTAGAGAGGGCCAACTGATAAGGCTGCGTAATTCTGTTATTTCGGGTGTCGGACAAGTCGGTCCCAAGTGTGAAAATAACCGTACGATTCTCAGGAAGCGGATCCCTGAAATGAACCGTAGCCGAGCGCCTGCGCCAACTGATTTCATAGTCCAGCAAAAGGTCCGGCTCCATGCGGAAGGCTTCGTTGAAACTGCGGCGGTCGATATATTTTGAAAAATGGAACCGGATCCGATCACCGTCAAACAGGGTGGTGCCTTCAGATGGTTCGGTGGCCATAACTTTGGGCGGAGTGCGATCGGGAGGTCCTCCGGATGGCTGTGTCGGTGTGGCGCATTGAACCAGCAGCACAAAAAGCAACAGCAACCTTGATATTGCCTGGCAAAAATGCCTGTCAAACGTCCATTTCATAGTCCATGATCCATTTCAACTGCGGACATTATAGAGCAGGTAGATGGTCACCGCTACGGCACCGGTAATCAAAGCTGGTTCTGCCAGACGACGCAACCAGGTCCGTCCCTGCTGCGTTTCTTCCCGCTGAAATGATGCCGGATGCCAATGCGGCATCTGCGATTCGGGAAGCAAATCTTCATCAAAAACGTCTTCAACGTCAAACCGGGAATGCCAGGAATCCACAATTTCACGATTCGGGTCCAGCCAGGTGAACACCACCCCGGAGCGCATTTGTCTTCGAACTTCTCCGTTTTTTCTTTGGTGAAACAGTCGATTGTCAGGTTGCCATTCCACCCTTAGTGCGTGAAATCCTTCGGCGTCACCGGCTAGTCTGACGCCTCTTTCAAGCAGGGCTGAAACCATTCGTTCACGCACCGCCGGCGGTGCGTTGACCTGCAGGTAGAATACAGGCGTTTCCAGATCATGTAGTGCATCCCCGCTTTGATGGCGCTCCATCAGAAACTGCAGTATGAGCAGCACCGTCTGATCTGCGACGACTTCGGCATTGGCCGGTACCTCCGGGGAATGATTTGACGAAACCGCCGGTAAAAGGCTGACGGCAAACTTTGCATGCGGATCAAACCGGAAGCCGGAGTCGCCCTGTGGCACCGGCCTGCCGTCGACCCGGCAAGTACCGGATATTATTACCATAATTAATATGAAAAATGGTACCTTGGACATGGTTTGTCGACCGCACGGATAATCCTTGTGTTAACGGTACAATATAGCCCAAGTTGTTCTCATTTACGAATGAGACCTGCCGGGAATATCCTGCCATGCGGCTTATCTGCAACACGAATGAAGAACAGCTCCCAGAGCTTGCGTAACATCAGTAAAACATGATAATGGAAAAGAGATCCCAGTCGGTGCTTTATACCGATCTCTATCAACTGACCATGAGCCAGGGCTATTACAGGACCGGCCTTTACAGGAAAGAGGCCCACTTTGATTTTTTCTTCCGGACAACCCCTTTTGACAGTGGCTTTGTCATCTTCGCCGGCCTGGCCGACCTGCTTGATAAACTCTCCTCCTTGCACCTGGCTTATGAGGAATCGGAATGGCTGCAAAAACAGGGTTTCGACAAGAGTTTCTGCCATTTTCTTCAAAACTTTCGATTTGAAGGAGACATAATCTCGGTACCGGAGGGTGAAGTGGTATTTGCGAATGAACCGATCCTCACCGTATCCGGGCCTCTGCTTGGCTGCCAGCTTGCCGAAACCGTCCTGCTCAATACACTCAATTTCCAATCTCTGGTTGCCACGAAAGCCAGACGGATAAAAATGGCCTGCGGCGATCGGAAGGTCATTGATTTCGGTCTCAGAAGAGGCCAGGGGGAGGGAGCACTGGCCGCATCACGTGCGGCCGCCATCGGCGGTATTGATGCCACATCCAATGTACAGTGCGGATTCCGATACGGCATACCCGTATCCGGCACCATGGCACACTCCTGGGTTCAGGCTTTTGGATCTGAACTGGAGGCATTCCAGGCCTACTCAAGAAT
>SLHZ01000352.1 GCA_007135895.1 Balneolales bacterium
AAACCTATCGGTAGTCACGGTGTCTTCCTGGATGCCAAAAAGATCCTGCCTCATCTGAAACAGGATGTCTTTCCTGCGCAGACCCTGGCGGCCGAGCTGTATCTGGATTCCGGTGTCAGGTCCATGGAGCGGGGTGTGGTATCAGCCGGACGCGACAGGGAGACCGGTGAGCATATCTATCCGAAACTGGAGCTGGTCCGCCTGACCATACCGCGGAGGGTTTATACCCAGGCCCATATGGACGTGGTTGCGGAATCGGTAGCCGAGGTTTTTGAAAACCGGGAGGTAATCAAGGGCCTTCGCATGGTGTATGAGCCCAAGTATCTTCGTTTTTTCCAGGCCCGGTTCGAACCACTTACCCCTCCCGGAACGTCCTGAAGTTCCACGACAGCGTAAGCATGACATAACGGGTGAGAACCTGGGATCGGACATCCTGGATGTACATATCGGTGACATCGCGGTTGACACTGCTGTTCTGGCCCAGGATATCGGTGACCGTAAGGCGCAACTGGGCGGAACGATCCTTCAGGAAACGGTATCCGATGGAAGCATTCCAGTAGTAAATATCGCGGTTGAACGCATCGCCGAGTCCGTGAAAGTGGATGAGATTGAAGTCGGATGCCAGGACGAGCCACTCCACGGGCAGGATATTCATCCGTACGACGGCCCGGCCGGTGTAGTAGTCGTTGTCGAGTTCCTGTCGGAGGGAGTTGCGGACAAACTGATAGCCGGCGTTGTACGAAAGGGAGAAATCGACTTCCCTGCTGACCACACTGTTGATGTTCAGACCGGCATCCAGACCGGTCTGATATCCGATATTCCGCTGGTCGTTGATGAGGGAGGGTGTCTCCCGGTAGCGGATGCCGCTATTGATATTGGCATTGCTTTTAATGAAGGGGACCGGAGTGCTGTAGTTGACAAAGAGCCTCAGATCCCAGGCATTGCCGGTATGGTCGGGTGTAGTCAGCCGACTACCCCGGTTCAAGAGTATGTTTCCGTTGAGAAGCGTATCCTGAGTCGCCTGGAAGGTCCGGTTCCCTATATAGTCAAGGGTATAAGAAGCGCTGACAAAAGCCATCAGAGAGGTATGGTTTTCAGTGTTGACATGCCGGTAGCGTGCGGAGAGCTGATGCACATACTGTTCATGCAGATCCGGATTGCCTCCGGAGAGCAACAGGGGGTCGGTGTTGTCGATCACATCCTGGAGCTGTGATGCGGTTGGAATCCGTGTGCGGGTGACATAGCGCAGGTGCACACTGCCCGAATTGGGCAGGTTGAAACGCATATTCACTCTGGGGAGCAGGCTTGAGAAGCTGCGATTGGTGACGGATGTGTAAGGATGGATCTGCTCACCTTCGACTTTGGCATACTCCCATCCCAGGGAGGCATTGAGCCGG
The DNA here is from genome assembly GCA_007135895.1 of Balneolales bacterium. Lineage (GTDB taxonomy): Bacteria > Bacteroidota > Rhodothermia > Balneolales > Natronogracilivirgulaceae > SLHZ01. The sequence goes on from SLHZ01000352.1 coordinate 1,398, forward strand.
ATATTTTCGGTCCGGTGCCGGATTCCGATGCCGGGGCGGTGATACATCACCTGATTGTCAAACCGGCTGGTGAGTCCGGTGTCGGGAATGTAACTCCATGAGGCGCCGGGGGTGTGAAGTCCGGTCACGCCGGTTGTATCCGGGACAAAAACGTTTCTTTCCGACCGGCTTAAATCCAGAGTGGGCCGGTAGCTCAGTGAGAGCTGGGTTCGCTCCCCGATGGGTTCGGTGTACTGAAAATTTACGCTGAATGACCGGTTGCTCGTGAGCAGATCGGTTTTCTGATGGTCGTATCGGGCATTTGCCAGCTGGCCGGTAATCTGGTCATGGGGCAAGATGCCGGAGAAATCGTCCATGTCATCAGGGAAGTAGACTCCGGAATGAATCGATGGTCCGGTCAGGAAGCTGTCGGAGGTTTGAAGCGGCAGATAAAAAAGGCTTTCCCCGTAGTGTAACTGGTCGCCGGTCCGCTGATCCGCCCGGATGAAAAAGTTCGCCGAGAAGGTGCGTCCTCTTGTCTCAAAGCTTCGGCGGTACAGGATGCTGTTGGCGATATCGAAGCGGAAACTATCAGAATCGTAGTTCAGGTCGGTGTGGCTGAGTGTGAAGCCGGGACTGGCAAAGGTGGCGCCTGTGAGGGCCTGACTGGCCTGGTCGTACCGGAAACTCACATTAGGCCGGATCATTAGAGACCGGTAGCGGTCGATCGTGTATTCGATACGGGCATTAAGCCGGTGATTGTACTGATCGGTTCGCGAGTAGGACTGTTCGTAATAGTGGTCTTCCAGAGCCGATTCCTCCAGAAACTCACGCTCGATGATCCGGTCATTGGTATTACCGGTATTATTGAAGAAGTAGCTGCTGCTGATACGCCAGGAGTCGCCCCACCGGTCAATATAGTTGAGCCCGAAGGAGTGGACGGTATTGATCCCCTGGGCTTCACCGAGCAGAAAGTTGGAGGTATTGTCACTGCGAAACCAGCTGCCACCGCCGCCACCTCCTCCGCGACCGGCCCGTGTAGAGGTCTGGCTGGCTTCGGCCACACCGGTCAGATCGTCGCTGGTGAAGTTGACCTGGTTGATATTGTTGGTCAGACCAAGGACGGATATGCGCTGGTGCCCGTTGAAGTAGTTGATATTGCCGCCGCCGAGATAGCGCTCATCACTGCCCATACTGGCATTGGTTTGTCCGAACTGACCGTCCCGGATTCCGCCCCGGGTGATGATGTTGATGGTCCGTATGGTTTCCCCGTCATCAAACCCGGTAAACTGAGCCTGGTCGCTGGCCTGATCAAGGACCTGGATCTGCCGGATGATGTCGGCCGGAAGGTTTCGAAGGGCGATACTCGGGTCATCCCCGAAAAACTCCTGCCCGTCAACCAGTACTCTCTGTACCTGTTCCCCCTGCGCCTGAACCTGGCCGTTCTGAACGACAAAACCGGGCATGCGGCGGATGAGGTCTTCGGCTACGGCATCGGCATGAACCGGAAAAGCGGCGGCATTGAAGATCGTGGTATCCTCTCTGACAATGACGGGTTGGGCCTGGGCGGTAATCTCCACGCCGTCCATCTCCAGGGTTTCAGGCTGAATCCGGATATTCAGTCCGGAGATATCCTGATCCTTGAGGGCAACACCGACCCGGGTTGTCTGGTACCCGAGAAAACTGATTATCATATGATAATCCCCCTGCGGTATATTTGACAACCGGTAGACTCCGTTGGCACGGCTGGTGGTTCCCCGGATGAGGAGCGTGTCGGCCTGTGTGAACAGTGCCAGGTGGGCCCCCTCGAGTGTCTGACCGTGTTCCGACGAGATGGTGCCGCTGATGTTGAAAACCTGGGCGGAAGCCCCTCCGGTCACAGCAGTGGTCAGTAAAAGAGCGGCTGCCAGGAACGGCAGGCAGGAGGTGCGGAATGATCTGGTTGCATTCCGGAAGAAATCACAGGAGGCAGTAATTCGTGCTATCATGAAAATCAGTGAAAAAGGTTGCAGGGTGTAGGTGGTTGGTGCAGGGTGGTGGATTCCGTGTGAAGCTGATGTCAGAGCGGTGATAGTTGGAGTGTGTGTTTGGTTGCCGTGAGATAGAGAGAATTCGTATTTGTTTTCAGTAATTCTTAGATAAACCGTTCTTAGATAAACCGGAAGTATCAAAGTTACCCGTTAGACGACCCGGGAAGCATTTGGTTCATACCCGGGACCGTCATTGGAAGAAATGAGCACCGGCTTGATGATCGACTCTGACATCAACCCTGACATCGACTCTGATATCAACCCTGACATCGACTCTGATATCAACCCTGACTATCGACTCTGACATCAACCCTGACTATCGACTCTGACCGAGTGAGTGAACCGTCCGTTGACTCATGCGTATAAAAAGGCAAGCAGCAAAGAGCTGCCACCGAAATGATAAAAAAAGACTTTGACCTGCTGTATCAGACCGGTAGCAGTCTAAGCGTATGCGATATATACAAAAAACAAATTTTAAAAAATGGTAAAAATGATGCGAACACCAATCGGAATTACAAAAGCTATCCTGTTGATATTACTAATTGGAGTGGCTATGGACGTGATAGCAGCCGAACAACCCATGCGCAGCCGGGAAGTATTTGAAAAGGGATCTCCTGCGGAGATGAGTGGAACCCTCAGGAAGATGGGAGGTGGCTGGTATCTGGCCGCCGGCAATCTGCTGCACCAGGTCTACCTGGCTCCTGATGAATACAAAGAGGAAGTGGGGCTTGACGTGGTTGAGGGAGAGCCTGTCACCATCAATGGATATTTTTATGCCGAAGAGGGGGAACCGACCGGTATCATTGCGGTAACGGTCATCACGGTAGATGGCAAAGAGTTTCGTCTGCGGGAAGATGATGGTCGCCCCATGTGGCGAGGCCGGGGCACCGGAAGCGGCTCCAGAAACCAGCCGCAGGAATAACGGATTAAAACTCCGTACCCGGTTCCGGGGGCTCCAGGCTTTCACTGAATTGATAAAAAACCCCTCTTTCCTGCAGATAGGAAATGATGAAATCGAAATGGGAGTCTTCTCTGCCGATTGTTTCCGGTGGGAGGACTCCTTTTTCTTTTATGTGGCCGGAAAGAAGCAGCGAAGCGACAGCTGTAGCGGTGTAGCCGGTGGTCCGTGCCATGGATGAAATGCGGGTTTCATGGCAATAACGGTCGTGCAGAGTGACAACAACCTTTTTATTCCCGCCCCTGACAGCCACTCTCATGACGGTCATCTCCTCCTCCTCATCCTCCAGCATCCATGACTTGAACAGCAGTTTGGAGGTCACCTCTCTGGGAGAGACGAGGGTATTGTCGTCTAACCTGAGCTTCATTTCATCGAAGAACCCGCATTCTCTGAATACCCTGATATATTCGGCATGACCGGGATAACGAAGGGTTTTTTCTTTCATGTCCGGTATATGCGGCATGGTGTGAATCAGGGTACGCAGTCCGTCGGTGTTGAATGCTTCCAGTGTGCCGATATCAGAGAAATGGACCAGTTCGACATCAGAGAGGGCTTCCCGGGTAACCTCCCGCCCGTTTTCAACCAGCCTTGCCGGTCGCATGTATTCTTCGATGACATCCGATGGTGAGAAAGGGGCCTTGTAGTTGAAGGGCCATTTCCTGGTTTTGGGCAAGCCACCCACCATGCATTCAAATGAGGCAACCTTCATTTTTTCGTTGAAATGACCAAGAAGCATGTTGCTCATTCCGGGAGCTACTCCGCAATCGACGACGGCACTGACATTATGTTGGCGGGCAAGTGAGTTGAGATCCAGGGCGTTTTCGGGGAGGAAGGAAATATCCACGATGTCCACACCGCAGCCTATTACAGACTCCAGGGTTTGAAAACCCAGATGTCCGGGCAGCGCGCACACGACCAGATCAAAAGGAGGTTTGCTTTGATCCAGCAGGCTTTGCAGGGCTTTTTGGTCACGAAGATCCAAGGACAGGGTCTGCATGGAAGCACTTTTCGCTTGTTCCGTTGCTTTGATGGCGGTCTTAACCTGACCATCTGTGATCAGGGCGGCCTTTGCTTTCGCAAGGGCATCGGGAGAGATGTCGGCGAGTGTGATCTGGTGTGTCCTGGCCAGATCACAGGCCATGGCACGACCTACCATCCCGGCTCCAAGGAGCAGAACTTTTTTTGGCATGAGAAGCGGTTTATGTTGTTTCAGTAAGCGTATAGTGGGGCAGATACATCGGGGAATCTGTCACGCAAGATGAACGGCCAGCACGGTGATATCATCGGACTGCACGGCGGATCCGGCAAATTTCATGACTTCGAGAAAGAGACCCTTGACCATTTTTTCGGGCGGCCTGGTCCCGCACTTTTCCAGATAGGATACAAGGCGGTTTTCCTCAAACATCTCTTCGTCTTCGTTTTCAGCTTCCGTTACCCCATCGGTTAATGTAACCAGGGTATCACCCGGCTTCATGGTTATCTCCCCTTTTTGGTACGGGGCATTTTCAAATTTTCCGAGCAGGAGTCCGCCGGCATCTTCGATTTCGGTGACCTTTCCTTCTTTGGTTACCAGGCAGGGGATGTTATGTCCGCCATTGCAATATCTGAGTGCCCCGGTTTTCAGATTCAAAATGCCGTAAAAGACTGTCACAAAAGTGGTGATATCACTTTCGGGTATAAGCATGTTGTTGACTTTTGTGATGCATTCTGCCGGGTCGTTCACTTCGGAACCGATGGCCTTGAGCATGGTTCGGCATACGGCCATGTAGATGGCGGCGGGCATTCCTTTGCCGGCCACGTCGCCGACGAAAAAGCAGAGGTGGTCTTCATCGAACTTGAAAAAATCATAGAAGTCGCCTCCTACGTGTTTGGCAGACATCATATTGGCGTAGAGGTCAAATCGCGGATCATCCTGAAAGACCGGGAATTCCTGGGGAATGAGTTTGGCCTGTATCCTCGCAGCCATATCCAGATCGAAATTGAGCGCTTCCAGTTGCGACTCCATATCCCGTGATTTGTGGATGCGTTCAATCTCTCTGAGTGTTTTCTCGATGGTGGCTTCCATGTCCGTAAAGTCGATGGGCTTGGTTACGAAGTCGTAAGCGCCCCGGTTCATGGCCGTTCGAATGTTCTCCATATCTCCGTAGGCCGATACCATGATGGTTTTAATATCCGGCCGTTCAAGATTCTGTAACTCGTTCAGCAGAGTCAGTCCATCCATTTTCGGCATGTTGATGTCGCTGAGGACAAGTGATATCTCCTTGTTGTTCTGGATGGATTCCAGCGCCTGGCTGCCGTCTTCGGCAAAGAGGAACTCATACTCTTTGCTCCGGACTTTTTGCCGGAATTTTTGCAGCATCAGGATCTGAAGATCAGGTTCATCGTCAACAACCAGGATTTTTCGGGGATGGGCAGCCATGAGGGATGTTTTTTATGGATTAAAAAAGAATGATTTTTAAAAAGAATTTTCTGTCTGCAGGTTTTTCTGTCAGGTATTGGCCGGCGATTGATTTTCTATCGGAAGAAAGATACGGAAGACGGCTCCCTGTCCTGAATCAGAATCTGCAATTTGAAGGGTGCCACGGTGTGCCTTGATGATATCATTTGTGATGGAAAGGCCTAGTCCGGTTCCGTCGGTTCCCTTTTTGGTGGTGAAGAAGGGTTGCATGATCTTGTCCCGAATTTCTTCCGGAACACCTGGGCCATTATCCTCGATATCAATGCGGATCTGCTCTTCCTCTTTACGGGTGCGGACACGGAGCCGGGGCCGGAATGGAGAATCCCCGGTTCCTGATGGATCTGTTGTCTTCGATTTCAATGTATTGGTCGACGGGACTTTGCTCCTCATGGCATCGAAGGCATTGCTGCACAGGTTGACGATAACACGTGAAAACCCTTCGGCGATGAGCGGGATTTCTGTGATTTCCGGATCCGTTTCGATGTCAATATCGACGTTTATGGGGTTTTTGGAAGCCCGCATTCCATGATAGGTCAGATTGACATATTCACGGATCAGATCATTGAGTTTAACCGGTTCCCGTTTGCCGCTGCCTCCACGGCTATGCAGCAACATGGATGTTACTATGCTGTCAGCGCGTGAACCATGCTCGAAAATTTTCTGAAGGTTGGTTTCAATGTCCTGAAGAATCTCCCGGACGAGCCCAGATGGCGCTATGATGGGTTCGGAAGGTTTTTCACCGGGATTGGATGGTTCTTGACCGGTCCTGGATGCTCCCTCAGCAGACCCGGAAGGGTTTTCGCCGGTTGCGGACGACGCTTCTTTATCCAGCTCTTCGTATATCTCTTTGATCAGCTCCAGGCTCAGTTCCGAAAAATTGTTGATGAAATTGAGGGGGTTTTTGATTTCATGGGCGATTCCGGCTGTAAGCTGACCCAGGGAGGCCAGTTTTTCCTGTTGGATCAGTTGTTCCTGGGCCGCCTTGAGGTCTCGCAGGGCTTTTTCCACTCTCTGCTTTGACTCCTTGAGGTGCAAAATGTCCAGATACCGGGTATATGCTTGTTCAAATACACGGGTGAAGCGCCGCAGGATGTCGTTTTCTTCATCGGAAAAGGAGTCGCGATTGTAGCGGTTAATGGAGATGCCCGTGTTTTTGGCCATAGCAAAGGAGACCGTGTAGCCGGGGGCGCTACGAATCATGTCTATACGCTCCTGATCCAGATGCAGCAGACTGGAATGCCGGAATAGATGCTGAAAATATTCGTCTTTCTCTTTTTTTGAATAGGTTTTAGTCAGCAGATCATGTCCAGCCTTCCGGACTTCAAATACATCATTGTTGATGGGATGATCGAAATGGATAAACGGGGTGGAATAGGCTTTATCCGGAGATGCGACCCATATTTCTCTTTCGCGGGTGTCATCACGAAAGATATTGATGAAAGCCGAATGCATTTCCAGACCCAGTTCTTCCAGCTTTTGAAAAACAACCGTTACCACATCAACCAGTTCTTCGGTTTCGTACATGACCAGTGACCGGGATCGAACGGCTTCCAGTGCGGCCTCTATTTCAAGTTCCCGGTTTTTTTGCTGCAGTTCGGTCGATAGTTTTTGCTGCTCGTTCTGAAGATTTTTCAACTTGCTGTTAAGATCGGCCAATCTGTGATCTGACATGGTTTGCGATTAGGTATATCGATAAGGGAAAGATGAAATGGAATCCGGATTGCGGTTGTGAATAAGTACAGAGGCAGTGAATGGAGATAGTGACGTGTGTGGGGATAGCGACCGTGAATAAGTACAGAGGCAGTGTATGGGGCTCGTGACTGTGTATGGGGATAGCGGGTGTAAATGAATACAGAGGCAGTGATCTGCTGTTTTATGGGTCGTCTTGTTTCACATAGTGCATCTGGTGAAGCATGAAATGGCTGACGCGCCCCTGTTCATCCCGATGAAATGTCATGGGTTCACCCTTGCTGCCGTCCGGGCGGACCCGGTGAAACGTATCTCCTTCGGTGTGTCGGTAGAAGGTCATGCTGGCAGCCGGCGAGTCGTTGGGCAGGGTAATCAGGAAGAGACGGCCTTCCCAGCTGCCCAGATAGCGTTCGCCCTGGTTATAACGGTAATAGCCGGTGAACG
>SLHZ01000084.1 GCA_007135895.1 Balneolales bacterium
AGTGATGTGTTTCAGTGCCCTGGTATTTCAATCCAAGACCATGCGGACAATGCTCTTCATACCCGTGGCTATCGGGGTGGCTCAGCGCTTTGATTTCAGTGTTCTCAGCCTGGCGCTGCCCACCGCTTTCATGATCGAGTATGTGTGGGTCCTCTATTTCAACAGCAAACCGGCCGCCCTGCTTTACGAAACCGACCGGTATGATCTCAAGGATGCCGTAAAGTTTGGCCTGGCCTTGATGGTGATTGGCTATTTCCTGAACATCGTGCTGGGCGAAACCTGGTTCCGGTGGCTGGGGATCACTCCAAACGGAGTCTTTGGCATCTTCTGAATCAATAAATAAATCAATCGAGTGAATAAATAAATAAATCAATCGAATGAATAAATGAATCCCGACCTGCAGACGGATAAGGCCCCCGGCAGGCCGGCCCATGAAAAAATATTATGGCTCAGCTCTTTAGAAAATACAAGCAGATCGAAGTCGATATCGACGAGTATCTGGATCACATCATTGAAGGCGGCCTGCTGTTCAAAATGGGTATCAAATTTTACAGTGAAGGACGCATGGAGGAGTTTGAGGAGCGGCTCAAAGAACTGCGCTCCCTGGAAAAAAAGGCCGACAGCCTGCGAAGGAATGTGGAAACGAAACTCTATCTGCGCACCCTGATTCCGGAATTCCGGGGGGATGTCCTTGGCCTCCTGGAGCACTCCGATGCCGTATTAAACAAAATTACGGATACTTTGCTCGAATTCTCCGTGGAACTGCCCGAGACACTGGAAGACCTCAATGATCTGCACAACGACCTGGCACATAACGCTATCAGCGCGTCGGAAAACATGGTCAAGGCCATCCGGGCCTATTTCCGTGACCTGTCGGCGGTTAGGGACAATATCAAACAGGTCCGTTTTTTGCGTGAGGAAACCAACCGGATTGCGGAAAAATACAAGCGGGATGTTTTTCGAAGGGACCTGCGGCTGAGCCATAAAATCCACTTGCGCTTTTTTGCACATAATATTGAACACATTGCCGATGATGCCGAAGATGTCTGCGACCGGCTCGCCATCGCGGCTATCAAACGTCATATTTAAACCCGCTCGGAGTCCGTAAAACCATGGAATGGTTGTTCCTTATCAGCGGTCTTTTTCTGGGGTGGTCACTTGGGGCCAACGATGGCGCCAATATATTCGGGACCGCCGTGGGAACCCGCATGGTCCGGTTTCAAACCGCGGCGCTGGTCGGAACCATTTTTGTGATACTGGGTGCCGTGATCAGCGGGGCCGGTACCACCGAAACCCTGGGTCAGCTGGGTGCGGTCAACGCGCTGGCCGGATCGTTCACCGTGGCCCTGATGGCCGGCTTTACCGTGACCGTGATGACCGGTATGAAGCTTCCGGTCTCTACTTCGCAGGCGGTCGTGGGTGCCATCATCGGCTGGAACCTCTTCACCGGGTCGCCTACGGACTATACAGCGCTGGCCGAAATTGTGGGCACATGGATCTTTTCACCCATACTGGCCGGAATTTTTGCAATAGGACTCTATTTTCTGACCAAGCGCGTCCTGGGCAATGCCCGGATACATATGCTTAAAATCGATGCCTGGACACGCACGGGACTCATCGTGGTCGGGGCATTCGGCGCCTACAGCCTGGGGGCGAATAATATCGCCAACGTCATGGGCATGTTCGTCTTTGCTTCCCCGTTTGAATCGGTTACCTTCGGCAGTATATTTGAATTTTCGGGAACCAGACAACTGTTTCTGATCGGTTCGGCTGCCATTGGAGTAGGTATTTACACCTACTCCTACAAGGTGATGACTACCGTGGGCAACGATATCTTCAAGCTGACCCCGATCCTGGCACTTATTGTCGTGCTGGCCAAATCGCTGGTCCTATTCATCTTTGCTTCGCAGGGCATCAAGAACATGCTTTTGACACTGGGTCTTCCTCCGCTGCCACTGGTACCGGTATCCAGTTCCCAGGCCATTATCGGTGCGATCATCGGGGTGGCCCTGGTTAAAGGGCGGACGGGGATCAACTTCCGGCTTATTGGAAGGATTGCCTCCGGCTGGCTGACTACCCCGGTTATTGCTGCACTGTTCTGCTTTGTAGCCCTGTTTTTTGTCCAGAATGTATTTGAGCAGGAAGTAGTGAAACGCGAGCCGGCAGCGATTTCAGCAAATGCGGAAATCGTGCCGGAAGCGGAATCACTACCACAATTAACCGCAACACACACATGGACTGTCCATGACCCTTGTATCGGAGATCCATTAGCAGGGGAAACTGCATACCCTTCTCTAACAGGGATGGTTATGCATAAAGTATTGTCCCGCGCAGAAAGCAATTCATCCCAAACGGATGAAGCGTCATCTGCCGTGAATGGAGTTTCAGAGGGAATATTCGTGACGGTCCGTAATTAATAAAAAAGAACAATAGAGGATGATATGATAGATATCAAACGTAATACACAAAAAATGGTGATGACTCTGTTTGGCCTGCTGCTTCTGGTCATTGGGGTTCGGGCGGAGGGTCTGGACACCACCCAGATTCACTCGGCCATACTGAAACCCGGTGAAATTCAGGAGGGTATCCTGGTTTTTGAAGATGAGGCCGGAGACTGGAAGATTTGGTGGGATCACAGGATGTACTGGGATGGTGCCGTCTATTTCAGCGATGATGATATCCCCATGCAGAACGGCATGCAGCTTCGCCGGGGTATTATTCAGTTCAAGACCACCATGTATCGCGACTGGGAGGCATATATTGACCTGAATGCCGGACGCGGATCAGGGGCCACTCCCCGTGATTTCTGGCTGAAGCGGTATTTCCGCGGCAGCGATCTGGGTGCTCTTCCCATCGTGGGATCCAACTGGACCCTGGAGCTTCAGGTTGGTAACTTCAAGGAAGTAAGTGGACTGGAGCGCCTTACCAGTTCCCGGATGCTTACCTTCCTTGAGCGGTCAGGTGACTCTGTTTTTGAAGTAGGACGCCGCAAGGGGGCCGTCTTTACTTTCTATACCGACCGTTTCTGGATTGAAGCCGGAACCTTTGGTCAGGAAATTGACGAAAACCGTTTTGAGCAGGACAACGAGGCATTCGGTTTCAACGGACGCATCGTCTGGACACCCATCCAGCAGCATCGCCGCATCATCCATCTGGGTGGATGGGGCTCCATCCGTCCGCCGGATGCCGACAATGGTGATCGTGTTCGTCTGAGAACCCGGCCGGAAACCCGCATCTCCGACAATAGCTCCTACCGTTTCCTGAATACCGGTCAGATTGGTTATGTAGACAACTATACCCGATTTGGAGTGGAGTTTGGCACCGTACTCGGATCGCTCCAGATACAAAGTGAATACAAGATGTTCAATGTCAATCGCTACGAAGGATATCCGGATGACCCGAATATTCAAACTCCCGATGCCAGCTTCTGGGGCGGTTATCTCAAGGCCTCCTATTTCCTCACCGGTGAATCACGCGGCTACGCCATTTCCGAAGGGGAGTTTGCCAATTTTGACCATCCGATCAACAGCTGGGGAGCTCTCCAGGTGGCGGCGCGCTACAGTATACATGATCTGACCGACAGCAGTGCCGATATCTACGGTGGCCGTCAGGATATCCTGACACTGGGTCTGAACTACTATGCCACCCGGTTTATCAAGTTCAACTTCAACTATGCGATGGTATGGAACGATGAGTATGCCGATGGCAACGGTGATCTGCCGGGTGAGAAGAGCTTCAGCATGTTCCAGACACGAATGCTGGTGCGTCTTCCCTGATCATCATACATAATCTATTACAACCTCCTTTTCGGGACATACTGTCACCTGAAAAGGTGTCCGCTGAAAAACCTCCCGTCCGTGAAAAAGGCGGGAGGTTTTTTTATGACTCAGTAATCGGTGGTCAAACCTTTTATACTGTCTTCAAACCGGTGGAAGTTGACCTCCCGGGTCCGCCCGTGGATCAGGATCAGGTCGGCAATATACCAGATGCCGAAACCGCCCAGAGTGATCAGTTTGAGGATGCCAAGACCGGTATCCCGGATAAAGAACCGGTCGATTCCGATCATGCCTCCGATCAGGGAAAGAATAAGAGTGAATGCCGGTTCTTTGTAGTTGGCCGTTTCCGCCCGGAAAAAGGCCTCTTCATCGGCATCCAGGAGCGCCTGTTTTATGAGATGCATGTGCCGGGTTTCGAAATACCGCGACTTGGTCATGAGAAACAAGTCAACCTGTTGTTTTTCCATGGATGAGCGCAATTAATGATTAAGCAGAGAGGAAATTTTGTGATGCAGGTGCAATATGGCATTTTTTTCATGATTATTGCAAAAAAAAAGCCCCGGAAAAAACTCCCGGGGCTTGAAAATCCTGTCAGGAAGAAATAAGGCCCTTATACTGCAGCCTCACGCTTCCGGTCAGTATGGTCAGATCGCCGTAGCAATGACGAGCGCCACCACGGAGATCAGCTTGATCAGGATATTGAGGGAAGGACCGGAGGTGTCCTTGAGGGGATCACCCACCGTATCACCCGTAACAGCAGCTTTGTGGGCTTCCGAGCCCTTGCTGTAGACGGTTCCGTCAATTTCGATATCCGCTTCGATCATCTTCTTGGCATTGTCCCATGCACCACCGGCATTGGCCTGGAAAAGAGCCATGAGCACACCGGAAACGGTTACACCGGCCAGCAGTCCACCCAGTGCTTCCGGTCCGAAGATGAAACCGACCAGTACGGGAACCGCGATGGCCAGGAGTCCGGGAAGCACCATTTCACGGATCGCTGCCTGAGTGGAAATCTCCACGCACTTGCCGTATTCGGCGGCTGTTTCCGCATCGGCAAAGGTCTTCTGGTCTTCGGCGGACCAATCGCTCTGCTTTTTGCCTTCGTTCTTTCGCATGACATCAAGGGCTGCGCGAAGGGCGGGGATGTCGTTGAACTGGCGGCGCACTTCCTGGATCATGGACATGGCGGCACGGCCGACAGCACCCATGGAGAGGGCCGAGAATACAAAGGCCAGCATGCCACCCACGAACAGACCGGCGATAACCGGTGCCTGTGAGATGTCAATAACCTGGATGTTGGCAGCGGTCATGTAGGCGCCAAAGAGGGCCAGGGCGGTCAGAGCGGCCGAGCCGATGGCGAAGCCTTTTCCAATGGCCGCTGTGGTGTTGCCGACGGCATCCAGCTGGTCGGTGCGCGAGCGGACTTCCGGCGGAAGCTCGGACATCTCGGCGATACCACCGGCATTGTCGGCAATGGGTCCGTAGGCGTCAATAGCCAGCTGGATACCCAGGGTGGAGAGCATGCCAACAGCAGCAATGGCGATGCCGTAGAGACCGGCAAAGTGGAAGGCCGTCATAATGGAAACGGCAATGATCAGAATGGGAAGCGCTGTGGATACCATTCCCACACCGAGTCCGGCGATGATGTTGGTGGCGTGTCCCGTAATGGACTGCCGCGCAATGTTGATGACCGGCTTTTTGCCCACACCGGTGTAGTACTCGGTGATGAACCCGATCAGAAGACCGGCAATCAGTCCAATGGTAGAGGCAAAGAAGACGCCATTGGCCGTGATGGTCCGCTCAACACCGTAGAGAGCGTCGGTGTAGACCCAGCTCTCGGGAAGGACCCAGCGGATCAGGAAGAAGAACGTGGCGATGAGCAGGCCGGCGGCGACCAGTTCACCCGTGTTCAGTGCGGTTTGAGGGTTGCCACCTTCCTTCACGCGGACAAAGAATGTGCCAATAATGGAGATGATAATGCCGACACTGGCCATGACAAGTGGTAATACCACGCCGCTCATGCTACCAAAGGCCGATTGTTCGACAAACACCGAAGAGGACATGAAGACCACACCCAGTACCATGGCGGCAATAATGGAGCCCACGAAGGATTCAAAAAGGTCGGCACCCATACCGGCCACGTCGCCTACGTTGTCACCGACGTTGTCGGCAATAGTGGCGGGGTTGAGGTGGTGGTCTTCCGGAATACCTGCTTCCACTTTACCGACAAGGTCGGCACCGACATCAGCGGCTTTGGTGTAGATCCCACCGCCCACACGTGCAAAGAGCGCGATGGATGAGGCACCGAAAGAGAAACCGGTGATCACGGTAATAACCTGTGCAAGGGTAGTCTGCATCGTTGCGTCGGTAATCGTATCGGGTACAAAACCGAAGACGGTGGTATAGAGCGCAAAGAGCAGCCCGAGGCCCAGTACACCGAGTCCAACAACACCCATGCCCATGACCGAACCGCCGGAAAAGGCGACCATAAGGGCATCGTTAAGACTGCTTCGGGCTGCGTTGGCAGTGCGGACATTGGCTTTGGTGGCCACTTTCATTCCGATAAAGCCGGCCAGGCCGGAGCAAAGGGCTCCAACAACAAAAGAGAGGGCTACCAGCGGCGATGAGCCTTCGGTGACCGATCCCTGGATACCCAGCAGCACGGCGATGATGACGACGAAAAAGGCCAGGACACGGTATTCTGCTTTCAGAAACGCCATGGCTCCTTCGGCGGTATGACCCGCAATACGGATCATTTTTTCCGTGCCGGCGTCCTGTTTTTCTACCCATCGCGATTTGATATAGGTAAACAGCAGGGCAATCAAACCTGCTACGGGAATGAGATACAGTATGGTATTCATGGATACAATGTTTTGTTGGTGTTTTATTGATATTTGGTGATAAGTGACTGGCTGTCAATGATGACTTCTGATAATGAAAATAAAAAGTTAGATAATCAACCGTTAAAATTGTTCATGGCACTGTCAATACCTTCCCGGATAAAACAGAGGACGGCATCTTCTGCTTTTATCAGACCCTGTTCAACGGACTCGGATTCGGCTGCTTCAAAACGTGAAAGCACGTAGTCGGACTGCTGTCCGCGTTCGTAACGGTCACCGATGCCGAACCGGAGTCGCGGGAAAAAAGAGGTACCCAGATGATCGATGATATCCTGAATGCCATTGTGACCCCCTGATCCGCCTTCTTTGCGAAGACGTATCTTGCCAACAGGCAGGTTGACATCATCACTGCACACCAGTATGTCGGAGGGAAGATAACGAAAAAAACGGCAAGCTTTCAAGACCGCTTTGCCACTGTTATTCATGAAGGTGGTGGGCTTGAGCAACATGACCCTGGATCCTTTGAAGCGACCCAGGCCGGAGATAAACGGATCGTCGGCTTTTTCCATATTGGCCGACAGTGTTTTGGCCAGCCGGTCAACAATGGTGAACCCGATATTGTGACGTGTTCTCTCGTAGACATCACCAATATTCCCGAGACCGACGATAAGAGGCATAATTTTAAATAGTTAGCCTTCGTTCTCCTCTTCGGTTGCCTTTTCTTCGTCGCCGGCGCCTTCTGTTTCTTCAGCGTCTTCGTCGGTCTCTTCATCTTCATCCAGACCGAGAATTTCACTGAGGCCGCCTTTGGGTGGCCGGATAACCGCGATGGTACGATAGGATGCACGAAGTGGTGTGATACCCTCCAGGTCGATCGCTTCCACATCAATCGTATCGCCGATATTCAGCTCCGAGATATCCAGCACGATTTCCGATGGTATGTCTTTGGGCAGACACTGGACACGGATTCTCCGCAGAGGCTGGTAGAGCCGGCCGCCTTCGGTCACACCGGGTGACGTCCCGGTCAGACGAATCGGTATGGTGATGATAACCGGAGTATTCTCATCCATGGCAAAAAGATCCACGTGCAGCGGCCGGTCGGTGACCGGGTGGTATTCCACGGATTGAAGCAGTGTGTTGTACTCCTTGCCCTTATACTGAAGCTTGATGATCGTCGTCTTATTGGATTTTAGCGCTTTTTCAAGTTCCAGCTCCGGTATGGTGACATGCAGGTTATCCTTGAGTTTGGGGCCATAGGATATTGCCGGAACAAGCAATTCGCTGCGCATGTTTTTCAGTGCCGCTTTGCCTTTGGGGCGATCGTTGGCTTCAACAGTTATGATATAGGGTTTTTCCATGATCTTAGTGATACACTTAAGGGTTTATTCATCGAACAATGTACTGATGGAGTCATCCGTGTATATACGGCGGATGGAATCGGCGAAAAGGCCGGCTACACTGAGTACGATAATTTTTTCAGATGGTTTTTTGAGCGGAACGGTATCGGTTACGAGAAAACGGTCGATCGGTGAATCATCGATACGCTGATACGCAGGACCGGAGAGAATGGGGTGAGTGCTCGAAGCCATGATTCTTTTGGCACCACGTTCTTTTAATGCAACGGCGGCATTGGTGATCGTTCCGGCCGTGTCAATCAGATCGTCGACCAGAAGGATGTTCTTATCCTTCACTTCACCGATGATATTCATGACTTCGGCGACGTTTTGCGAGGGCCGCCGCTTGTCAACGAAGGCCAGGCCGGCATGGAGCCGCTTGGAGTAGGCACGGGCCATTTTGAGGCTTCCCACATCAGGGGCCACTACCACGAGGTCTTCCATGGGATTGCTGCTCATGTATTCGATAAACACCGAACTGGCATAGAGATGATCCAGTGGTATGTCGAAAAAACCCTGTATCTGTGGAGCATGAAGGTCCATGGTAAGCACCCGGTCGGTACCCGTTGTGGTGAGGAGATTGGCCAGGAGCTTGGAAGCGATGGAAACGCGGGGTTGATCCTTACGGTCCTGCCGTGCGTAGCCGAAATAGGGTATGACCGCCGTGATACGGGCTGCCGAGGCGCGACGGGCCGCATCGATGAGCAAAAGCAGCTCAACGATATTGTCACCCGGAGGAGGTGTGGACTGAACAATAAAGACATCCGCACCGCGAATACTCTGCTGATACTTTACGTACAGCTCTCCGTCAGAAAACGACTTGATGGTTACATCACCGAGTTTTGTGCCGTATTTTTCCGCGATAGCACGGGCGAGCGCCAGGTTACTCCGGCCGGCAAATATG
>SLHZ01000221.1 GCA_007135895.1 Balneolales bacterium
CTTCTGTAATCGGCTTTTTGAAAAACGACAAGACCAGCGACCGTCCCACACCGCTCAAGCAGGAGGAGGTGAACCGCATTCTCGGAAGAACCGCCCAGGCTGCCGGACCGGAAGGGAGCGGCCTTGTGGAAATTCCATTCAAAAAGGGTGACCTGGTCAAGGTTATTGACGGACCTTTCAAGGATTTCGACGGTACGGTCGAAGAGGTCTATCCCGACAAGCTGAAACTTCGGGTTCTTGTGAGTATCTTCGGCCGGCGAACCCCTGTTGAGGTGGATGTGAACCAGGTAGATCCGGAGACCTGACGATTTGAATCCGAAACCATGCACCTCCGGCTCAATATAAAGATCAGTATCAAGATCAGTGAAAAGCTGAATACATTCAGACCCTTTTAGAAGAATAAACAATACCTATGGCAAAAAAAGTAATCAAGGTTATCAAGTTGCAGATTATGGGCGGTCAGGCCAATCCTGCACCTCCTGTCGGACCTGCTCTGGGTCAGGCCGGTGTGAATATCATGGAGTTCTGCAAGGCTTTCAATGCAAGGACTCAGAAGGATACCGGCACGGTTATTCCCGTGGTGATCACCGTCTATCAGGACAAGTCGTTCACTTTTGAGACCAAGACCCCTCCGGCGGCCATATTGCTCAAGCAGGCCGTCAAACTCAAGTCCGGTTCCGGAGAACCCAACAAGATTAAGGTCGGGACGGTCAGCTGGACGAAATGCAAGGAGATTGCCCAGATGAAAATGAAAGATCTCAATGCCTATGACATTGATCAGGCGGCCGAGATGATTGCCGGAACAGCCCGCAGCATGGGGTTGAGAGTAGATCGAAAAAAGTAACCATTCGCAGGTTTTAGAATATGCCCAAAAGAGGAAAAAAATACATTGAGGCTCAAAAGCTTATCGAGGCTGAAAAAGAATACAGCCTGGAGGAAGCCACCGAGCTGGTGGGTAAGACCGCCTTTACAAAATTTGACTCATCCGTGGATCTTGATATCCGGCTGGGTGTGGATCCCCGGCATGCCGATCAGATGGTTCGCGGCACGGTATCTCTTCCCCACGGAACCGGTAAAACCGTCCGGGTGCTCGCACTGGTCAACCCTTCCAAGCAGGAAGAAGCCAAAGAAGCCGGCGCCGACCATGTGGGTCTCGACGACTATGTCGAAAAAATCCAGGAAGGATGGACCGATATCGATGTCATCATTGCCACACCGGATGTAATGGGCAAGATTGGCCGTCTTGGAAAAATCCTTGGACCGCGGGGTCTGATGCCCAATCCGAAAAGCGGAACGGTGACTATGGACGTGGCCGATGCCGTCAAAGATGTCAAAGCCGGTAAAATCGACTTCCGGGTTGACAAGTATGGAATACTCCACTGCTCCATTGGCAAAAGCAGTTTTGAACCGGCGCAGATCCGCGACAATGCCGAAGCTTTTATCAAGACGGTGATCAAATTGCGCCCCGCTTCGGCCAAAGGAGTCTATATCCGCAGTGTTTTCATGAGCACCACCATGGGTCCCAGTATCCCCATTTCGCGTTCGACCCTGCAATCCTAATCGACTGTAACAGTAATATTCCATGGCAACTTTAGCAAAGAAGAAAGAAACGGTAGCCGAGATCATAGAGCATCTCAAAGACGCTGACGCCCTGTACCTGACCAATTTCAGCGGAATGTCGGTGGCCGAACTAAGCGAATTGCGCCGTGAGTTCCGTGAAAACGGTATTCCCTACAAAATCTACAACAACACACTGTTTCGCAGGGCGATCAGTGAAACAGGCAAATTCGAAGGTATTGCAACACATACCGTTCATGAAACCGCCTATTCGATTATTCAGGGTGATGCCGCCAAGCCGGCCAAAGTGCTCAAACAATATCTGAAAACAAGAAAAAAACCCGAATTCAAGGCAGCAGCTATTGACGACGCCGTATTTGGCGCCGATCAGCTCGAGGTACTGGCTGCAATGAAATCGAAAGAGGAAGTTCTCGGTGACATCATCGGCCTGCTTCTCAGCCCCATCAGCAATGTCGTCGGAGCATTGCAGGCCCAAGGCTCCAGCATTGCCGGTGCCGTGAAAACCATCGCCGAAAAAGAAAATGAATAAGGACTTTTTTTAACTGTACAACAACCAACCGGAGTAAAAAGTAATGGCAGACGTTAAAGAAATCGCAGAACAACTGGTTAACCTGACTGTAAAAGAAGCAAATGAACTTGCGAAAGTTCTGGAAGAAGAATACGGCATCAAGCCGGCAGCGACCGCTGTAGCCGCAGCACCCGCTGCAGCGGAAGGAGATGCTGCTGCTGAAGAAGAGCAGACCGAGTTTACCGTCGTATTGAAATCCATAGGTGGCAATAAAATCGCCGTCATCAAGGAAGTTCGTGCCCTCACAGGACTTGGTCTCAAAGAAGCCAAGGAACTCGTCGATGGAGCACCCAGCAATATCAAGGAAGATGTTGACAAGGCAGAAGCCGAATCCATCAAGGAAAAGCTGACCGAAGCCGGAGCCGAAGTCGAACTTAAATAACGTTTTCCAATCGTGTTTTTTCACCTGGCCAATACCGCAATGCCGGTATTGGCTATTGGTGTCTATGGGGTACCATGCAAGCACGCCGCCCCATAACCCCCATTCTGGTGATCCGCCCGGTGTTCAACCGGGGCGTTCATCAGATGTAAATGTGTGCGCACACCTAATAAACTAAGGACGAGGTAGCCTTGAGTAATACCAACGCCATCCAATCCCACACCGGCCGCATCTCTTTCGCTCGCACCCAGCATATTTTGAATTATCCTGATTTTCTCGATGTTCAGCTGGAATCCTTTCGCCGCTTCACCCAATGGGACATCGACCCCGAAGACAGGGAAGAGATTGGCCTGCAGAAAATTTTTCTGGAGCACTTCCCCATTCAGGACACGCGGGAACAAAGTATCCTCGAGTTCCTCTATTACTCGGTAGATACTCCAAAGTACTCCATTGATGAATGTCAGGAGCGAGGCCTGACGTATGCACTCCCTCTGAAAGCCAAACTGCGCCTGTCGGCATCCGACCCGGGCGACGACGCCAGTGAAACCATTGAACAGGAAGTTTTTCTCGGTGATCTGCCATGGATGACCGAACGCGGGACGTTTATCATCAACGGTTCCGAAAGGGTTATCGTGAGCCAGCTGCACCGCTCCCCCGGCGTCTTTTTCGGACAATCCCTGCACCCCAACGGAAGCCATCTCTATTCGGCCCGGGTGATTCCCTTCAAAGGCTCCTGGATTGAATTCACCACCGATATCCGTGATGTTCTCTGGGCTTATATCGACCGAAAAAAGAAACTGCCGGTTACCACGCTGCTGCGTGCACTTGGTTTTGCGACTGACCAGGAGATCCTGGCCATCTTTGAACTGTCCGACGAGCTTTCCATCAAAACGGCCAAGGCGTTTAAAGAGGTGGTTGGACGCAAACTGGCAACCAACCTGGTGGAAGAGGTGCTGGAAGAGGTGGTGGATGAAGCCACCGGTGAGGTTACCGAAGCACGCAACCGGAAGATCCTGTTTCCACGTGACCACGAGCTGACCGATGAGGATTTCAGCGCTCTTAAAGCAGCGGGTATCACCGCCATCCATGTCCTCAAGGAGCGTGATGAGGACACCGAGGAATCGGTCATTCTGAATACCTTGCGAAAAGACAGCAGCCATGACGAGGAGAGCGCGCTCGGTGAGGTTTACCGGCAAATCCGTTCCGGTGACATGCCCGATACGGAAACGGCCCGCTCGGTTCTGGAACGGCTCTTTTTCAGCGACAAGCGCTATGATTTGGGTGAAGTGGGCCGCTACCGGCTCAACAAGCGCCTGCACCTCGACGAATCACTCGATCTGCAGGTCCTCACCCGGAGTGACATTATTGCCATTATCAAGGAGCTCATTCGACTCAAGGACCTCAAGTCCCAGGTGGATGATATAGATCACCTGAGCAATCGGCGTGTGCGAACGGTGGGCGAGCAGCTGGGTCAGCAGTTCGGACTCGGCCTGGCCCGTATGACACGGACGATTCGTGAGCGCATGAACTCCCGCGATGCCGAGCAGTTTACACCGCAGGACCTGGTGAATGCCCGGACCATTTCCAGCGTGATCAATACGTTCTTCGGGACCAACCAGCTCTCGCAGTTCATGGATCAGACCAATCCCCTGGCAGAGCTAACCCACAAACGCCGCATGTCTGCCCTGGGTCCGGGTGGCCTGACGCGCGAGCGAGCCGGTTTTGAGGTTCGTGACGTCCACTATACCCATTACGGACGGCTCTGTCCCATTGAAACTCCCGAAGGTCCGAACATCGGCCTGATCTCCTCTCTCTGTGTTCACGCCAAAGTCAATGATTTTGGTTTTATTGAAACGCCATACCGGAAAGTGGAAAAAGGAGAGGTTACCCGGAACATCGAGTATCTGGCTGCCGAGCAGGAAGACGAAACCATTATTGCACAGGCCAATGCAGAGCTGACGGATGAGGATCGCTTTAAAGAAGAGGTGATTTTCTCGCGTTTTCGTGACAGCAACGTAGGTCTTGCTTCCCCTGATCAGGTGCGATACATGGATATATCACCCAACCAGATTGTATCGGTTGCGGCGGGGATGGTTCCATTCATCGAACACGATGATGCCAACCGCGCCCTCATGGGTTCCAACATGCAGCGGCAGGCTGTTCCGTTGCTGCGACCCGAGCCGCCGGTTGTAGGTACCGGTCTGGAGTACCGCGCCGCACGCGACTCCCGGGCGCTTATTGTTGCCGAAGGCAATGGAGAGGTCGTCTATGTGAGTGCCACCGAGGTGCGTATCCGGTATGACCGGGACGAAATGGAATCCCTTGCCCACTTCGATGACGGTGTGGTCAGTTACAGGCTGCGCAAGTTCGAGCGGACCAATCAGGATACCACTTCCAACCAGCGGCCGCTGGTGAAGGTCGGTGACAAGGTGATAGAAGGACAGCCCGTGGCTGACGGATGCGCCACCCAGAACGGTGAACTGGCACTCGGACGCAACCTGCTCGTCGCTTTTATGCCATGGAGAGGTTACAACTTCGAGGATGCCATCGTGGTAAGCGAACGCATCGTATCGGAGGATATCTACACCTCCATCCATGTTCAGGAGTTCGAGCAGCAGGTCCGCGACACCAAGCGGGGCGAAGAGGAGCTGACCCGTGAAATCCCGAATGTGAGTGAAGAGGCCACCCGCAACCTTGATGAGAACGGTATCATCCGGGTTGGAGCCAAAATCACCCCGGGCGACATTATCGTCGGTAAAATCACTCCCAAGGGAGAGACCGATCCGACTCCGGAAGAGAAGCTGCTCCGCGCGATCTTTGGCGACAAGGCCGGAGATGTGAAGGATGCAAGTCTGAAGACTCCGCCGGGGGTTTCGGGTGTGGTCATTGATACCCGCCTGTTCAGCCGGAAAAAAGATGAGCAACTTTCCCGAAAAGAGGAAAAAGAGCTCGTGGAACGTGAAAACGAGATGTATCGTGAGCAGGTGAGCCGGCTGAGCGCGCAATGGGCCGATCGCATGTACAAGCTGCTCAGGGATAAAACCTCTCCCGGCGTGGTGGACCACATGGGCGGCGAAGTCATACCGAAAGGTGAAAAATACCGCAAGCAGACCTTTGAAAGCATTGAGCCCATGATCCTGAAAAGCCGGCAGAACTGGTGCCAGGATGACCGGATCAACGGACTCATCTATACCCTCTTCCAGAACTACCGTACCCTGCGCCGGCAGTATGAAACCGATCTGAAGCGCAGGAAATATGCGATTCAGGTGGGTGACGAACTGCCCCCGGGAATTGTCCAGAAGGCGAAAGTCTACGTGGCCAAGAAGCGCAAGCTGGGCGTGGGTGACAAGATGGCCGGCCGACACGGCAACAAGGGTGTTGTAGCCAAGGTGGTCCCGGTCGAGGATATGCCGTTTACGGAAGACGGCACACCGGTCGACATCGTTCTCAATCCTCTGGGGGTACCCTCACGGATGAACCTGGGTCAGATCTATGAAACCATTCTGGGCTGGGCCGGAACCAGACTGGGTGTGACATTTGCCACACCCACCTTTGACGGTGCCGTGTACGATGATATCAAGGGCTGGCTGGACAAAGCCGGACTGCCGCTTGATGGCAGGACTTACCTGTATGACGGCCAGTCGGGTGAGCGATTCCAGCAGCAGACTACGGTCGGTGTCATCTACATGCTCAAGCTCAATCACCTGATTGAAGACAAGATCCATGCCCGTTCCATCGGACCCTACTCGCTTATTACACAGCAGCCTCTGGGCGGGAAAGCCCAATTTGGCGGACAGCGGCTGGGTGAAATGGAAGTATGGGCCCTGTACGCCTACGGAGCATCGAATATCCTGAAAGAGATGCTCACTGTTAAAAGCGACGATGTAAAAGGACGCTCCAAAATCTATGAAGCTATCGTAAAAGGTGAAAACCTTCCGGACGGTACCACGCCGGAATCGTTCAACGTACTGGTCAGAGAACTTCAGGGCCTGGGCCTTGAGGTAGGAATCAACTGACCGATACGGATGCCATCACCCACTGCGTACTGATCAACCTATTTCAAACCAAACGGAGGTACATCCTTGCCGTTCACAAAAAGCGAAACCGTTTCTAAAGATTTCAAGAACCTGCGTGTTTCCCTCGCTTCGGCCGAGGCTATTCTCTCCCGTTCCAACGGGGAGGTGCTCAATCCGGAAACCATCAACTACCGAACGTTCAAGCCCGAGAAGGACGGTCTCTTCTGTGAAAAGATTTTCGGACCGGTCAAGGACTGGGAGTGTCACTGCGGTAAATACAAGCGTATCCGGTACAAGGGCATTATCTGCGACCGCTGCGGCGTGGAAGTGACGCGGAAGGCTGTCCGGCGCGAACGCATGGGCCATATCACCCTGTGCGTGCCGGTTGTCCATATCTGGTATTTCAAGTCGATGCCCAACAAGATCGCCTATCTCCTGGGCCTTTCGTCAAAAAACCTCGAGAAGATTGTCTACTACGAGAATTTCGTTGTCATCAAGCCGGGCCTTTCCCGCGACCTGGGCTACAAGGTCGGCGATCTGATCACCGAGGAGGAGTATTATGATATCATGGCTCAGCTTCCGGAGGATCATGCCGGGCTGGATGACGAGGATCCGGACAAGTTCGTGGTAAAAATGGGGGCGGAAGCCATCGAAGCGCTGCTTGCCGATATACAGCTGGACAAAGCGGCCTACAAGTACCGTGAAGCGGTTAAGAACGAAACTTCGGCCATGCGCAAGAAGAAATTCCTCAAGCGCCTCCAGGTGATCGAGTCGTTCCGGGCCGCCAACCAAAGTACGGAAAACCGTCCGGAATGGATGGTTTTGCGGGTAATACCGGTCATACCGCCTGAACTGCGGCCATTGGTTCCGCTGGAAGGCGGACGGTTTGCCACGTCGGATCTCAATGACCTTTACCGCCGTGTAATCATCCGAAACAACCGTCTCAAGCGCCTTATTGATATCAAGGCGCCCGATGTCATTCTCCGCAACGAGAAGCGCATGCTGCAGGAAGCGGTTGACTCTTTGTTTGACAACTCCCGCAAGATGAATGCGGTGCGCAGCAACAACCGTCCGCTCAAGTCGCTCAGCGACATGCTTAAGGGAAAAAGCGGCCGCTTCCGCCAGAATCTTCTCGGCAAGCGGGTCGACTATTCCGGCCGTTCGGTGATCGTTGTTGGTCCGGAGCTCAATCTGCATGAGTGCGGACTTCCCAAGGAGATGGCCGTGGAATTGTACAAACCGTTCATCATCCGCCGGCTGATAGAACGCGGCTATGTCAAAACCGTTAAAAGCGCCAAAAAAGTGGTGGACCGGCGTGACGATGTGGTTTGGGATGTCCTGGAGAAAGTGATCGACGGACACCCTGTGCTGCTGAACCGTGCTCCCACGCTGCACCGACTGGGAATTCAGGCCTATCAGCCCGTCTTGATTGAAGATAAAGCCATCCGGCTGCATCCGCTTTCGTGTACGGCATTTAATGCGGACTTTGACGGTGACCAGATGGCGGTGCACCTGCCTCTGAGCCATGATGCCATTCTTGAGGCATCGGTCCTGATGCTTGGTTCCCACAATGTCATCAACCCGGCAAACGGCAGTCCGATTACCGTACCTTCGCAGGATATGGTGCTCGGTATCTATTACATGACAAAGATGGCTGACGGAGCCAAAGGTGAGGGCAAGACCTTCGCCTCGCCGGAGGAGGTGAAAATCGCCTATGACCGCAACGTCGTTGATCTGCATGCCAAAATCAATGTCCGGATTCACAACCGGAAGAAAGACGGCAAGGTAGTCCGCGAGATGATAAAGACCACTACGGGCCGGGTACTCTTCAATGAGATTATTCCGGAAGAGCTGGGTTTCATCAACCTGACATTCGGCAAGAAAGAGCTGCGCAGCCTGATTGGCGCCGTTTTCAC
Organism: Balneolales bacterium; assembly: GCA_007135895.1. GTDB lineage: Bacteria > Bacteroidota > Rhodothermia > Balneolales > Natronogracilivirgulaceae > SLHZ01. The sequence goes on from SLHZ01000221.1 coordinate 8,458, forward strand.
AATTGCAGGGACCTACAAGACGGCCCGTTTCCTCGATGACATGAAATACCTTGGTTTCGAGCATGCCACCCTCGGCGGACTTTCATTCAGTCTGGAGGATATTGTCATACCGGATGAAAAGGCGGAGTTTATCGAACAGGCCCAGGATGAGGTCAAGCTGATTCAGGACCGCTATGAAAATGGTTTTATCACCGATAATGAGCGGTACAATCAGGTCATTGACAAGTGGACCAGTACGACCAACCGGGTATCGGAGACACTCTTCCAGGCTTTGACCAAAGACAAAGGCGGTTTTAACCCGGTATTCATGATGGCTGACTCGGGTGCACGAGGCTCCAAGGAGCAGATCCGGCAGCTGGGCGGTATGCGGGGCTTGATGGCCAAGCCGCAGAAGAGTTCTCTTCAGACCGGGAACGAGGTTATTGAACAGCCTATTCTTTC
>SLHZ01000070.1 GCA_007135895.1 Balneolales bacterium
CTACATATTTCTGTTTGCTACTGACCAGCCAGGCCACGTAGACCAGCAGTGAAACCATGGCCAGCGAGGAGGGCTGGAAGGAAAAAGCACCGATATGGAGGGCTCGTCGGGCCCCGAAAACCTCCGTTCCATAGAGGGTCACAATGACCAGGAAGAACCAGCTCAGCAACAGGAAGTATCGGCTCAGCCGGGCAATAATCGCATAGTCGATTTTCGAGACGGTCACCATGACCAGCACGGAGATAACCAGTTTTATGGCATGTCCGCCCACCAGGGCTCCGGCTGTCGTATTTTTTGTTTCAGCAAAATAGGCGATGGACGAATAGACGGCCAGCAAACCAGCCATCATAAGCATGACGACACCTGCCAGCAACCACCTGTCGCTGGGCACACCCCTTGCAACCCCCGACCCGTTTGCGGGTTGCTCAAAGAGATATTTTTTCTTGAAGGTGTCGGATATCATGTTTTTGAATCAATTACCTGATGGTCAAAGGGTCATTACCGCCTGCATGAATTTGTGGCCGCGGTCTTCATAGCTCTCAAACATATCGAAAGAGGCACAGGCGGGACTCATCAGAACAACATCACCGTGTTCTGCTTTCAGGTAGCATTTTCTTACGGCATCCTGCATGGATTCGGCAAACCAGATGACCGGTGCGATGCCCTCGAGCTGCTGGCGGATCTTTTCCCGGGCTTCTCCGATGGCCACAATGAGTTTTACTTTTTTCCGTATCTCCGGAGCAAGCTCACTGTAGTCGTTCCCTTTGTCGCGGCCGCCCATAATGAGGATAAGAGGCTGACTGAAACTGGTCAGGGCATACCATACGGCATTGACGTTCGTGGCTTTGCTGTCGTTATAGTAGCGTACTCCTTCGAGTTCCCTTACTTTCTGAAGCCGGTGGGGCACCCCTTCAAAACGGCTCAAACTCTCCCTGATCGGCTCTTTTTCAATTTCACAGATGCGGGCGGCAAGAGCCACGGCGAGTCCGTTGCGCAGGTTGTGGGTACCGGGTAGTGCCATTTGTCTCATTGGGATATACTCCTCCTGGTAGTGATCTGACTGTATGCGTATAATGCCTTTCTGGATGCAGGCGCCGGGCACGCTGACCTCACTTGAAAAAGGTACGAGGCGCGGATGTGAGGGTTCACCGGACAGGGATTCGATCTGGTTCCGGAGCACGGGATCATCGTATCCATAGATCAGCACATCGTCGGCGGTCTGGTGCCGGGGAAGCTGCATCTTGGATGCGATATAATTTTCAAACTGGTTCTCGTAACGATTGAGATGGTCCGGCGTGATATTGAGCATCACCGCCACTTTGGCATGAAAATGTTCAAGGTGGTCAAGCTGAAAGCTGCTCACTTCCAGAATGACGTCGGTTTCAGGTGTCGTCTGGTCAACGATTTCAGAAAAGGCGGTTCCCACGTTGCCGGCAAGCAGATACGGCCGGCCGGCTCTCCGAAAGACATCGGCCAGCCAGCTGACTACCGTTGTTTTCCCGTTGGAGCCGGTCACTGCAATGATGCGGCTCTTGCAGTACCAGGATGCCACCTCTATCTCAGAGAAGACAGGCCGGCCCTGCTCCCGGTAATAGGTGACAATGGGTGATGAGTCGGGCACACCCGGACTCAGCACCAGCAGCTCGCCCTCCAGGGCCCGGCTGCTATGTCCGCCCAGTTCAAAAGGGATACCGGCTTTTTCCAGTCGCTCTGTAAAAATCCGGCCTACGTTTCCCGAATCGGTAACCAGCACACGGGCACCTCTGCTTTTAAGAAGCTCCGCAACGGCCACTCCGCTACGCGCGGCACCGGCAACGACAATATGGGATTGTTCTACACGCACTTTTTTAGAGATATGTCAGCGAAGTTTCAGGGTGATGATGGTCAGTATGGCCAGCAGGATCGAGATGATCCAGAAACGAACCACGATTTTGGGTTCCGCCCAGCCTTTTTTCTCAAAATGGTGGTGGAGGGGCGCCATCAGAAAGAACCGACGGCCTGCCCCATACTTTTTCCGTGTGTATTTGAAATAACCGGTCTGGATAATGACCGAAAGAGCTTCCATGAAAAAGATGCCACAGAGGATAGGAAGCAACAGTTCCTTGTGGATCATGAGAGCTACAGCGCCTATTCCGCCACCCAGGGCCAGTGAACCGGTGTCCCCCATGAAAACCTCGGCGGGATATGTGTTGAACCATAAGAACCCAAAACAGGCGCCGACAAGGGCGGCGCAATATATGGTCAGTTCACCGGTCCCCGGCAGATAGAGAATATCCAGAAACCCTGAGTAGTCCACACGCCCGGAAACATAGGCCAGTATTCCCAGGCCCAGACCGGCAACGGCCGTCGTGCCACTTGCCAGACCATCGAGCCCGTCTGTCAGATTTACGGAGTTGCTTACGGCCGTGACAATGAAAATACAGACCGGTATATAGATCGCCCATCCGAGCGCTTCGCCCAGAAAAGCGTAGTCAATATTTGCATCTTTGAAAAAGGGAATGGTACTCAGGGTATTGTATTCCTGGAAATCAGGATGGAAGTAGAGGACTGATCCGAGGACAGCACCCACAACAACCTGCCCGATGATTTTGAATTTCCCCATAAGACCTTCCTTTTTGCCCCGGACGATCTTGATGTAATCATCGGCGAAGCCGACAGCACCAAGTACCACGGTTACAAAGAGAATGAGCCATATGTAAATATTGTAGGGATTTGCCCAGAGGACGGTCGACAGGACGATACCGATCAGGATGATGAGGCCTCCCATGCTGGGAGTGCCCGCTTTTTTTAAATGGTTTTCAAGTCCCACATCTTCCCGTATGGTTTCCTTGAGCTGCAGGCGCGAAAGAAGACGGATGATCCGGTTGCCGAAAAAGATGGAAAAGAAAAGAGCGGTGGATGCCGCCAGCGCGCTGCGAACCGTGATATAGGTAAAAACACCAAATCCCGGTGGTTGAACGGTATCTCTGATCCAGTCAAGCAGAAGATAGAGCATCAGTTTTCTCCGTCATTTTTTGTGCGAACACGACGACCCGCCTTGTAAAATCGTCGACTCCCCCACTCCCTGAGTGCTCCGGAGGCTACATTGCGGTCATCAAAGCGCAGCCGGCGGCCATGTATTTCCTGATAGGCTTCATGACCCTTTCCCGCAATGAGTACAATGGTACGGGTATCGGATTCCAGGATGGCAGAGCGGATGGCTTTACGGCGATCGGGCTCCAGATAGAGACGGTCGTTTCGGACTATGCCCTTGCGGATGTCGCGAATGATGGCGTCGGGGTTTTCAGACCGGGGGTTATCCGAAGTCAGAGTGATTATATCGGCATACTGATCGGCGATATGGCCCATTTCGGGGCGTTTTGAACGATCCCTGTCTCCACCGCACCCGAAAACAACGTGCACTTTCTCATCGGGTTCCCGTACCTGAAGCAGTGCCTTCAACACATTTTCAAGGGCATCGGGTGTGTGGGCATAGTCGACGAATACCATGGGGTGTGAAGCTTCCGAAACAACGCGTTCCAACCGGCCCGCGGCACCGGGGGCATCACACAATGCGGCGGCGACACTGTTTTTGGTACAACCCAGAGCCAGACAGATCAGATAGGCCTGGGCCACATTATAGGCATTGTAGCGGCCGGCCAGCGGTGAGCTGACGATCATGCCGTCCAGGTCGAGCACCATGCCGTCACTGCTCTGGTCAAGGATGCGGAAATCACTGCGGTCACGAAAACCGAACTCCCAGATATCGGCCCGGCAGCCATCGGTTACGCGGTAGGAGGCCGGGTCATCTCTGTTGATGATGGCGATGGACCGGCTGTCGAGCATATCAAAAAGCTTTTTTTTCGCCTCGATATAGGACTCCATATCCTGATGATAGTCCAGATGATCCTGGCTTATATTGGTGAAAGCGGCGGCATGAAACCGGATGCCGTTCACCCTTTTTTGTTCCAGGGCATGGGATGAAACTTCCATCAGGGCGAAAGCCGTATCTACCCTGACCATATCCCTGAGTGTTACCGCAAGACTAACCGGGTCGGGCGTGGTAAGTTTACTGGGGCGCACTTTATCGCCGACACGGGTATCGACCGTGCTGAGCAGACCGCTGTTATACCCGAGAGTCCGCAGCACTTGATAAACCAGGGTGGCAACGGTTGTTTTACCATTGGTGCCGGTAATCCCGACCATTTTCATGGTCCGGGAAGGGTGCCCGGCAAATGCCTGGGCCAGATCACCGGCAATATCACGGGTGTTGCTGACCTGTATAAACAGATAGGGTGTGTCGGAAGATTCGGGATCCGGAATCAGAGGATCGTCACAGGGAAGCCGTTCTGCAATGATTACCCCGGCCCCATTTCTCAGAGCGGCTCCGATATAATTGTGGCCATCGGTTGCCGTACCGGGAATGGCCATGAACACATCACCGGATCGCACCTGCCGTGAGTCAATAGTCAACCGGCCGATACGGCCATCGAAGCGGCCCATCAGTTGGACGGGCTGAATGACTTTCAGTATGTCCGATGCTTTTTTCATGATCCCCTTTGTGACAGGATGACCGGCAGCTCCCGTGCCCTGCCGCGAATGGTTACCGGCTGACCAGTCCGGTACTGCTGTCCCGGTGCAGGAAACTGGGCATAGATGGTACCTGAACCAACGATTTCGACTTCAAAGCCATAGCGATGGAGCCATGAAACGGCCTTTCGCACATTCAGGCCCCTTACATCGGGAACCGGTGCGTGACGATCGCTGATCCGGGTGGTATCCGATTGTATGGAAGAAGCCAGCTCGATACTTACCGGGTTGGATCGCAGAAATTGATCGCCGGCCTGAGGTGACTGCCCGACCACATAGCTGCCTGCTCCATTGAAACGGTGGCTTACATTATAGCTGGCGAGTAAAAAAGCGGCCTCATTGCGATGCATGCCTCGCAGTTCCGGCATCACGACCCATTGAGAACGTGTTTCCCCGCCTTTCTTACCTCCGGGTTTCATCTGCAGCTGATCGTCAAGGCCAATAAGGCGCAACGCCACATTACGGAAAACAGGTCCGGCGATGAAACCGCCATAGTAGCTGAGTCTGGGTTCATCAATCATCACAAGGCATACATAGCGCGGATTATCTGCCGGAAAAAAACCGGCAAAAGAAGCCAGGTAACGAGTGCGGTAACGGCCGTCGATAAATTTTTGCGCTGTTCCGGTTTTGCCGGCCATGGGAAAACCGTCGATACGGGCAATGCCGGCTGTGCCGGAATCGCTGACCACACTTTCAAAAACCGGCTTCAGTGCAGCGATCGTCTCTGTTTTCAGTGTTCTTCGGACGGATTCCGGCCGGTTTCTGTGCACAGTGCGACCGCGCTCGTCTACTACGCGATCCACCACATAAGGCCGCATCATGACTCCGTTATTGGCAAACGAAGCATAAGCCTGGGCCAGCTGTATCAGGGTGATTTGCACTTCATAGCCGATAGACATCCAGGGCTTGGTCACCGCAGACCACTCGTAAGGCTTTCGCAGGGTTCCGGCTGCTTCGCCGGGCAGATCGATAAATGTCTGGGCACCGAACCCAAAATTTCTGGCATACTGGTAGAATATTTCAGAAGGAATACGGCCGGCCACTTCCGAGGTGGCAATATTTGAAGATTTTCGAATAGCCTCCTCAAAGGATATCTTACCAAGCGGTTCATGGTCCCTCATCACCTGTCCGCTAATCATTCTCCTGCCCGATCCGGTATCAAACCACTCATCCAGAGACACCCGTCCCTCTTCAACGGCGGCCGCCGCCGTAACGAGTTTAAACGTGGACCCCGGCTCGATCAAATCGGCGATGACGGTGTTTCTGCGGTTCTCAGGCGGGGACTGGGAAGGCATATTCGGATCGAATGAAGGATAACTGGCCATGGCTTTGACAGCACCGGTTTTCGGATCCATGATCAGAATGGAACCCCGGATCGCCAGTCCTCTTTCAACACCTTTCCGAAGCTCATCCTCGGCGATCGCCTGTACCTGTGCATCGATGGTCGATATCACGGTGTACCCCTGCCGGGGAAGCTTGCGCGGCGCTCCCACGTAAGCCCTTATACGGCCGCTGCGATCCCTCCTGACCTGCCGGCGTCCATCAGACCCTCGCAGATAGTAATCGTAAGATGACTCCAAGCCGGACATCCCGCTGAGTTCATGGTTCACGTAGCCGATGACATGTGATGCCAGCGACTCGTAATTGTATCGCCGCTTGTACTGCTCCTCAAGAATCACGGCACGAAGTCCAAGCTCTCGCAGTACCTCCACCGCCCCGGCTTCGAGATTACGTTCCAGCACAACATAGCGGGAAGACGGCGGAGCCGAGCGGAGCCGTTGCATGTATTCGCCGGATGTCATTCTGCCCACTTTGGACAGTTCACGTACAAACCTTCGGATATCATCATCGCTGACACCTGGAAAATGAGGGTCGAGCGCAACGGTATAGCTGACTGTATTGCCAACCAGTTCACGCCCTTTACGGTCGAGGATCAGGCCTCTTTGAGCCGGAATCGCGATAACATCGATGGCCTGTGCATTCCAAAGACTGCGAAGCGGCGCCCCCTCTTTCAGCTGAATCCGCAATATCTGCAGCGTTATGGCAGCGGGGATCAGAAGCAGGATCCCGAAAACCAAAAACATTCGATTCATGATCTGTGTACGGGTATCGGCCATACTCAATCCTCCCGTATGATAACCGGATCAGCTGCTCCGCCCGATACCATTCCAAGAGATCCCGCACGCCGGTAAACTTCGGCCGGACCGGTCATGCGGTCGTAATTGCGGCGCACATCCGCATGTACGCGTGCAACTCTTTCGTATTCTCTTCTCAGCTGCTGGACCTCACGCAGGATGCCCTGAGTCTGAAAGACGTGGGTCAGATAAAGCGTACCGGCCAGCCCCATGGCCAGTGAAAACAGGATCAGCCTTGTGGGCGACCACAACAGCTTTTTTCTGCCGGTTCTTGTTTTCGGGCGATTCCTCCGGTTTTGTTTTCCATTGACGGGGGTTGAACCTGGGCCGTTAGAATTACGGATCCGATCATCCCCGCGCCGGCTTTGGGGCACTATGACCCGGTTGAGTGGACGAGCTGTTCCACCCGGGTTTCTTCCCGTGCGGGATCGCATGGAGCCGACTGCAGGAGAATGGATCAGCATGAGGCACCTCCCGCTCTTAAGGAGTTTCCTCTATTCTCCGGTGAAAACCCACCCGGCTGATCCTCAAGACGAACCGCAACGCGGAGCCGGGCACTGCGGGCACGCGGATTATCGGCCATCTCGGATTCCGACGGAACAACAATCTTGCTGAACAGTGGCTTAAGCGGACGTACCGGGTTTCCGTAGAAATCCCGGACCGGTTTTCCTTCGAAATTGCCATACCGAAAATAGTTCTTGCAGATCCGGTCTTCCAGCGAGTGGTAGGTGATGGCCACGATTCGTCCTTCGGTATTGAGCATGCCGGTCCCCTTCTCAACCGCCTGCCTCAGCATCGTCAGCTCATCATTGACATGAATGCGCACAGCCTGAAAAACCCGTGCCAGCGACTTGTTTAGATGGCGTGACGGAACAACGGAGGCGATCGCATCGCGCAGCTCCAGCGTGGTTTCAACCGGTCTGGCCTGGACGATCGCCCGGGCAATCCGGCTGCCCATCCTCTCCTCTCCATAACGGTAAATCAAATCACGCAACGCGTCATACTCACAGTTATTGATGACATCGGAGGCCTTCTGCATCTGGAGATCTCCCATCCGCATATCCAGCGGACCATCACTGCGGAAGCTGAATCCTCTCCGGGGTTCGTCGAGCTGATGCGAAGAGACGCCCAGGTCAAAAAGAACACCGTCGAGTTCTCCATCGACCTCTTTGGGCAGCAGAATATCCATGTACCCGAAGTTTCCTTTGATTACGGTAATGCGTGTCTCTTCATTGAAGCGCTTGCGGCAGTGACGTATCGCATCTTCGTCCTGATCTATCGCATAGAGATGTCCCTTTTCAGAAAGATGGTCCAGGATATGCGCACTATGACCACCGCCGCCCAATGTGGCGTCCAGATACATACCATCCGGTTCATGCACCAGATAACGTATTGCTTCCTGCAGCAATACGGGTTTGTGATAGGCAGCATGGTTCATTGTCCGGGGCCATCTCCCATTACATTTTCGAACATTTCGCGATACGTTTCGGAATCCAGATCCTGATCGGCTTTTTCCAGCATTTCGGGTGACCACAACTCTATACTGTCGCCCATTCCGATGAAGATGACCCGGTTGGATATTCCGGCCCACTCCATAAGTTTGGAAGGCAGTGCCAGTCTGTTGTGTTTGTCAAGCGTCAGGTCATCGGCAGATCTCAGGAAGTTCCGGAGGACGGTCCGGCCCTGTTTTTGAAATTCATTGATCGCAGAAAGGCGGTCCTCTACACCCAGCCAGTATTCTTCAGGATACAGCAGGAGACAACGGTCGAGACCTTTTAAAATGGTAAAGCTGTCCTGACTTTGCGGGGGCAAATATTTTCTCAGCTTTGCCGGAAAGCTTACACGCCCCTTGCTGTCAATAGAATGATCGTATTCTCCTTTAAAACTTGCCACAGATCTGCCCTCTGGGGTATCTTTCTTTGATTGCTATTGGCTGAAAGTTGCACTTTATCCCACAACTTCCCACCTTGACCCACAAAGTAGGTCTTTTTGGGATTCCTTGTCAAGTGAGAAATGGATTTTTCCAAAAGAAAAAGGGACAAAAAAATGGATAAATGGTGTGATTATGTGTAATTCACACGAAACAGGTCTCTCTATACCACTCAGTATATATGTACAATATATGTC
>SLHZ01000206.1 GCA_007135895.1 Balneolales bacterium
AACCCGGTAATGATCAAGCCAATGATGACCAGATCAGCAGTGCACGGGATGTCGGGGGCCTGGTGTTTGCGGCAACGGATGGTTATGTGGAGTTTATTTCCACGGCACCTCTGCTGAAGTTCAAGGGTACTTCGGAGCATCTGGCCGGTTTCATCAATCTGGATACGGGTGTCGTTGATTTTTATGTGGATTTGGCAACGCTGGATACGGGTCACAGAAGGCGGGACCGTGATATGCGTCGGGTATATTTGGAAACAGATAAATACCCTTTTGCCGAATTTGAGGGTCTGCTGACATCCGGTTTCGATACGGAAATGGCAGGTGAGCAAACCGTTGCGGTAACCGGTCAATTCAAAATGCGGGATATAAGCCGGGAAATCTCTGTAACCGGAACCATGGAACTGACCGAAGAAGGAATCCGGGTCAAAGCCGGATGGGAGATATTGCTGGGGGATTATGACATCGACCGCCCGGCCTTTTTGTTCTATGAACTGAGTGAGGTTCAGACCATCTCTATCGATATTTTGCTCATACCCTATGAACCCGAACCATGAAGTCAGGCCATTGAACGAACCGAGTCTCAGGAAGTCCGGAACCACTCGCTTCGTTACATAAACAAGTCCAATACCCCGATCCTCGTCGTGAAACCAGACCGGCATCCCTGTCTTCGTTAAAAAACCGACTCTGCAATCCCAACCCTGGACACCAATGATCCTTCCGAAACAAAATAATAGCCCATTTGCTGCATTCGCACTTTTTGCATTCATCATGACGCTCTTTGTCCCAATTGAGGCATCGGCCCAGCTGACCAGGGAGCGTGTTCAGCAAAACAGGCCCGTTGAACTGATTTTTCCGACTCCCAGACACATTCACCTGCATACTGCAGAACCGCTTACTTCGGGCGAACTCTACTACAGCATTATGCATGCGTTTGGGACCGTAGAGAATGGGATTACCGATTTCTGGGGACTGGATCAGGGGGCCAACATCAGGTTCAGTCTGGAATACGGGTTTTCTGATCGATTTTCGGTATTTGCAGGACGATCCAGCATGGATAAAGTCTATGAAATGGGATTTCGGCATTTATATCTTCAGCAAATGTCGGAGAGGGGATCGCCGGTATCCGCCGGTCTGGTTATAACGGCTGGATTGATGACCGAGGATTACAGTCCTTTTAACGAATCTTTCTCATTTTCGGACAGAAATCTTCTGAGCCTTTCACTGCCTTTTTCGCATAAGGCCAATGACCGATTCAGTGTATTGCTAGTCCCAACCCTTGCCGCTTTCAGCCGGACCAATCGGTTTTTAAGAATTGAAGATCCGCTCGACACCGATGAGCTGTTTGCCGGTTTGGGTGTGGGTTCCCGCTATAAATTTGCACGGCGGACATCCTTCACGATCCAGTATGTGCCGTCCTATCGCTTCGAAAATGAAAACATGAACCATAATTTCGCCGCAGGCCTTGATATGGAAACTGGCGGACATGTGTTCCAGATTTTCTTCACAAACACAAGAGCACTGAATGAGGCCTATTTACTGGCCGGACCGAACGGCAGTATCACGGATTTTGAATTCCGTTTCGGCTTCAATATCAATCGGTCTTTCAGAGTCCGCTAAACGGGAGCCAGCAGCGGAAATCCGTATCGGGAGTCCGCCCCCGATATCCGCAATGGAAAGTTCAGTCCGGGAGTCCGCACCGAGAATCCAGACGGGAATTCGCATCTGGAGCTCGCACTGGGAACCCACACGTTAAACCACGTAGTAGCAATTCCCAGTTGGTGCTGTCTTGTTAGCGGGTTGCGGCATCCAGCAGGATTCGGGCCAGGTTTTCGCCGAGATGATCGCTCAGAATGGAGTGGTAGCGCTCGCTGGCTGTGAGTCCGTCCGCGTGTTCAAAGAATTCGCGCAGCACCGGCTCCCAGGAGGTGTTGAGTGGCATGATATAGCCGAATTGTTCCGAAGCCTGGTCGGCCGACTCATGGCGGCGTAATGGGAGGCCCCTTTCCACAGCCCGCCAGTAGTTGTAGAGGTCGATATAGGCGAAATACTGATCGGAGGCGCTTACCAGCCCTAGGATTTCATCGTTCGAGCCGGCCATCCGGAAAGACGCTTCAGGATAGTATTGACCGGTGAGTTTTCGAAGCCTTTGTTCGTGCAATGTACCCTCGAAAGCGAGGGCTGTGCGTCCGCCCAATGTGGTTTTGAGGTGTTCCGGCTCAATAAGTTCCGGGGCGTTGTGATGGGTTATAAGAGAGGCGATGTTGGTCATGTACGGTGGACTGAAGACCAGTTCACGGCATCGTTCCTCTGTTATGGTGACATTACCCATGCCGATGACGCCATCGCCGGCATCCACCATATCCTTGTAAAACGTGGGCCAGTGCTTCTGACGCTCAAAGGACAAATCAAGCTCAATGTCATACGTTTCGGAGAGGTAGCGTGTGAATTCTCTAAGCAGGTCGACCGTTACGCCAGTGAGTTTCTCTTTGTGGGCGGGTGCGTTATCACGGCTATGTGAGTCTATTCCGGAGTGCCAGGCAAACCCTTCGGCCGGGACATAAACGGCGATCAGCGTCCCGCTTCCCCGTTCTTTGACATCGGGCCAGGAATCACCCTGTAGCGTCGGGCTGGATCGCTCATTCAGTGCCGCCGCTTCAGAAACCAGCAGGAGCAGGGGAATGAGTAAAAGGAAGCGGCACATAGTCATGGTAAAAGTCGATTTTTGATAGCAACTCCGGCAGATAGCAGTCCCGGCAGATCGCAACTCCGACAGATAGCGGTCCCGGCAGCCAGCAACTCCGGCAAAATCACGTTTCAACGTACCAAAAATACGAAATCTATGATGCCATGACAGTCAGAAAGGCAAGAATTCAAATTTTGTTAAGACAGCATACTTAGCGGTCACCCGGCATATTTGCCCATGAAGAGAATGGTGTTGGTGTCCTTTTCGCGGATGAAGAACAGGAAGGGGCGGTCCAGGCGGATGGTCAGCTGTTGCGGTCCGGCACTTTCGCGGCTGATCTCGATGACGGTAACGGCCGCCGCTTCGCTTCCTTCCTCATCCACCTTGATCACCGCACGATGCATCACATTGGAGATAAAAAGCTGCTCATCGGGGTTAATGCGGCTGAAATCGGCCTTATCGGCGATGAAGGGCAGGATCAGACCCATGGTTTGCAGGTCTTCCATGATATCACCGTAGTCGAAGTCGATTTCGAAGCGCGGCAGGTAAACGTTGACGGTGTCTTCATCGATTTGCGAGGTGATGGCGTCGAATTCCTGACGGCTTAGCGTGCCGGCGAATTCCCCAAGGTTGCGACGGTCGGCTGGCAGGAAAGCGGTGAAGGAGAAGTTGCCATTACCGTAGGGCAGATCGACCACCTGCCAGTCGGTGTTTTCGAAATAGCCGAAGGCTTCGCGCACGCGCATCAGCGGCATGTCGGTTGTTTCGCCGGTGGCGGTCGTGAAGGGTTCATCTCGGGTGTCATCAGGATCGAACTGCACAGTCCAGTCTGCTTTAAAATAAATCGCGTTAATCAGATACATGACCACATTCGGACCGATCGATTCGATCATCTCCTCAATCAGACCATTGGTTTTGTCGTTGATCCAGCCGTTGATGATATCCACAGCGGCGGGATCACTGAAGTCCAGGTCAGCGATTTCGGCATCAAAATATTCGGCATTGACTCTCAGGAACTCTTCAAGCACTTCAAAACCCCGGCGGTACCATACGGAGTTGGCTATTTCCATGCGCACCTGCGGGTCCAGCCGGGTGAGCAGATCGATCAGGCCCCGAAAGGCGGAATTGATCTCCTCGTTGGAAAGACCGCCATGGCCGAAAAAGTCGCGCATCTGTTCGTATGTTTCCCCATCGGCGCCGTTTAATGCCATGCCAAATGCCATGGAAACACTCAGCGGGGAGGCAAAAAAGCTCTCTTCCGAAGCGGTTTCCGCCAGTTTTGTCAACAGGGCAAAGGTGAAGTCGTTGGACCCATCCACCAGTACTTTTTCCTGGGCGCTGAGTTCTCGCATCAGGATGCCGTTCCCGTCGTTCTTGCCGGAATCGGCCAGATCACAGCCGGAAAACACGAAAAGAACAAGGAGAAGCAGGAGAGAGGCGACCGGTTTGAAATTCTGGGAGGATACGCTGGCAGATTTCATGTTGGGCTCGGTTAAGTAACGTGTATGCCGGTTGCGAATACCGGTTGATTATATATAATACACATGATTTTTCGGATACACCTATTACGGATTTCCTTTTTGCCGGATGAATTCGTTCTTTGATTCTGTCGCTGGATATGTATAAATCTGCCCGGTTCGTTTGGGGACACAAGACTCGCAGCCACAAAAAGTGAAAGCTTCCTCAAACCCAGTTGAGCTGTATTCCAATGATGCGAAAAACTCAAACTAGGAAACCAAAACCCATGCTTCGATAAACAGGGAGTATCTCTATTCATCACCCGGGAGACTTGCCGGTTATCATTCGTGCTCATGCATGAAACGATTTCTGTCAGATTGGTGTAGTGATTGAGCAACGGGTTGATAAGAAATCCTGCGAGAAATCCCGAAGAATACCGGCAGTGTTGCGGAATACGTGAGTTCCACACTTGAATGGCCATCCTTTTTACAGATACTACGACCGTAAGAGCCTGGTCAAGCGGTACCGGACGGTATGCGCGGGAGCTTGCTTTATCACTTGCCAGGCACCACAGGGTTGCGACACCGACCGGCAGCTGGAACCCGCATGATCCGTCATCGCCTTTGACCGAAGATAATTATCATGCGACGCTGAACTTTGCCCTGATGGCGAACAGGAGTAATGTTAATGCCGATGCCTGCTTTTTCCCCAATTACTTTATGCCTCCCGCATGGCCGTATCCTTCTGCCGTAACCATCCACGATGTCTCTTTTCTGACCCATTTGCCGTTTTACAGTCGCAGAATGCGTCTTTTTTATGGGTACCGCATACGTCATACCGTTCAGAATGCAAAGCTGATCCTGACTGTAAGCGAGGCCTCCCAAAGATCCATCGTCCGGCATCTGCACGTTCCCGCAGATCGCATAATGGTCCATCCACCCTCACCGCCTGTGACAGCAGATCAGGGAATACAAATCGAAGGACATCCGCACCTGCTCTATATCGGGAATCTGGAGCCCAAAAAAAATATTGACGGCATGCTGGAAGCCTTTAACCTGGTTCAGGATAAAAAAGGGCACAGGCTCCTGCTTCTGGGAAGGCTCAGGGGTCCGCGAAGCTGGCGAAGCAGACTGCAACGGCTGATCAATGATTCTGAGGATATCGAATATCGAGGCTATGTTCCGGATGAGCACATTCCGGGTTATCTGGCCCATGCAACCGGCCTGGTTCTTGTCAGCCACGTGGAAGGCTTCGGACTTCCCGCCATGGACGCGCTTGCCAACGGAATTCCCGTCCTGATTTCGCGTGATGCGGCTTTGAATGAGGTTTGCGGGGAATCCGCTTTCGTGGCTGATGAATGCGACACGGCGGCCATTGCCCGGGGGATGGAACATCTACTTGAATCCGGCAGTCCCTGCGATTCGGGAGAGCGAAAATGTAACGGCAGGCTGCGGGCAGAAGTCCCGACCCATATCCGTGAGAGGTACGGACAAGAGCGATATGACGGGAAACTGGACGAAATTTCGGAAAGACTGATCGCAAAAAAGATGTGGTTTTTTCCAAATGATACCGGCATAGGAGATCATTCACATCCGGAAATCTCCGGGATTAAAGTGGCTATCCTTGCAGCGGTCAGTTATGCCGCCGTATTCGATTCGCAGATTTCTCTTGGTAAAATGCATCATGCATTGGCCTCAATCCGTATTTCCTTCAAGGGTTTGATGGAAAATCTACGTGACCTGAGGCATGGGCACCCGGATATACTGAATCAAACCAATGGTATGATCGGTCTGAACGACTCACTTCTTGACCAGCGGCGTACGGAGAGACCGTCTTCCGGCTCTGCCGATTTGCGAGTCAGACATCGCCGTTTGCTGAAGTGCTTCTTGTGGCTTCCATGGGTCAAGGGGCTGTACTACTCCGGCGGAACGGTACACGGCAGCGGTTTAGAAGACCAGCGCGATCTGGATCTCCTGGTTGTTACCTCCCGTGACAGAGCCTGGCTTGCCTATGCTGCCATCAGACTCATTAGCCGTCTTGCTGGTTCCAGGTTTTCGATATGCGCAAATTACATACTGGACGAACAGGCCCAGGAAGTGTATTGGCAGCGCGATTACTACACCGCTTTTCAATTGCTGTTTTTGAAAAAAGTCGTTCTCAAACCTGGATTGGCGCACATCCGGCAACATAACCCCTGGATGTACGACTATTTTCCAAATTGTCCGGTATTCCGGGAAAAACCTGCAGGCAGTACAAAGAAAAGCCGGGGTTTAATGAAGATTTTTAACCTGCTGATCATGATGATATGGACCGCCAGATGGAAAAAGAAAGGCTACAGAAGCAGTGAGGGAGGATTGTTCTTTGACGCATACCGCATCAAGCTTCATACCAATGACCACCGCCCGCACATTTCGCAGTCCTTTTCCACCATTAACCGGCGCGCACTGAAGGCTTGTAATCTGGATAACATTGAAAAAAGCTGACAAAAACGGGTAAGCTGACAAAAACGGGTAAGCTGACAAAAACCAGTATCCTGACAAAAACGGGTATGCTGACAAAAACCAGTATCCTGACAAAAATGGGTATGCTGATAAAAACCGGTACCCGGGCATGGAATCCTTGATAATGCAATTACACTGTAACCCTTGCCTTTGATTTGGTGTTTGTTTTCATGAACTTGTTTCCGGAGCTTAACTCATGTCTGTTACGAAAAAAAAACACCTGTTTGTACTGGGAGGTTCAGGCTTTATCGGTCGCGCTGTCATTTCGTTGCTGCGTAGCCGTGGTCATCGTGTAAGTGTCCTGGTTCGCCGTTTCGCTGTTCCAGGGGGGATGGAGGAGCTGAAGGGTGATATCCGGACGTTTGACTGGCGCATGCTGGAAAAAGACCTCCCCGATGCTATCATTCATCTGGCTCGGATTCCCGGCCGGCGCAAACTTGCGAGATGGATTGCCGGACATCAGGGACGCAGGGCTTCCAACCGGCTGCTTCGTTGGCTTCGCACACTGGATGATCCGCCCCATCTCATTTTTACCTCCGGAACACTTGTGTACGGCGATTGTGGGAAGACGACCGTGGATGAAACGGGCCCGCTGAGGCCCATCGCTTTTCAACGGGATTATATCAGGGCGGAATACCCCATACTTGATGTCATGGGAAAGTCCCTACCGGTGTCGGTAGTGCGTCCGCCCTGGGTTATCGGAGGAGGTTCCTGGTTTCGCCAATTCTATTTTGACCATGCCGCAAGAGATGGAACGGTTATGCAATTCGGAAATGGTGATAACCTGATGAGCCTGATCCATCTGGATGATTGCGCGGCACAAATTGGAGAGATTGCAACACTTGGAGAGCCCGGCCGCATCTATAACCTCTGCGCTTGTGCACCCATAACGCAACGTCAGTTCGTAGAAGAGGTGGCAGGACGCCTGAACGCCGGCATCCGGGTTCTGTCCATTAATGAAATGCGCCGGAAATATGGCCGGACCGTACTCGAGGCACTCACTTTTTCTCTGGGTGTTGCATCGCGAGAACCGCTGATCCGGGATTTTTCAAACCGCTGGTCTGATGCCAATACGGCCATCAGAGCGGCCATTTCGGATTGCAGGGACAATCCCGCTTACAATTTTGGGAGCTATTAAAGCCGGCTTCGATTCAAGTACGCGTCTTTACACGCATGTCATAAAGGCTGTATTCGCCCATATTCCAGAACGGGGTACGAGAAAGGAAGCGATCCAGGTTCCAGAGCCATTCCGCTTTACTTCCAAGTCCGGATAGCAGATGAGAGCGGTACCAGACCGAATAGAAAAGGCTGAAGCCCTGTTTTCCTACTATATCAAAGTCGGGGGAGAAGGCTCTGCGGACATCACCCGCCGAACAGGGGCGGCTTGGTATTTCCTTGAAGTCGGAGTAGCCCTTCCATCGGTTTGTAATCCTTTCAAACGCTTTTCCAAACCGGCCCTTTACCAGCCAGAGCGGTATTTCGGTCAGATAGAAACGGTTTACAAATGTCAACACAAGGCGGGCGTCCGGTGTACAAAAGCTCCGTATGTGACGTGCTGCCTCCCGCAGATCGTAAACCGTATTAAGTCCGCCGAAATAGACAAATACAAGGTCGAATTCACGGTCAGGAAACAACTCGCGGACATCTTCGACAGTGCCGGCAGCGCAGTGCGTGTTGATTAAACGGCTATCGGCGCACCGCTTTCGTGCCAATTCGATCATGCGTGGCGATATGTCAATGGCATAAAACTGTCGGTCGGGGTATTTCGAAGCGAAATATTCCACGTCAAATCCCGGACCACAACCGATTTCCAGTGCGCACTCAAACGGAATCTCTTCTGTAATCTTCCTGAACGCATTTCTGATGCGTTGTAAGACAGGGTTTTCCTCATAACGCTGTTCAAAATCACGCGCGTCTTCATCGTAATATGAGGCCACTTTCTGATAGTATTTCTTTTGCCGGTGATGGGGGGACATAGGGTCGGAGTCAGCTTCGTTCCCAAATCGTTGATCCAGAGGGTAGCATTCAAATCGGTTGAAGCTGTTATGTTTGATAGGGTAGCATTTGAACCGGTTGAAGCTGTTATGTTTGATAGGGTAGCATTCGAATCGGCTGAAGCTGTTTTGTTTGATATAAACTTATGATATTGTTGC
>SLHZ01000174.1 GCA_007135895.1 Balneolales bacterium
GCCACATTTGCCCTTCTCCCGATACCGATGAATTTCCTTGAGGCATTTACCCCGCTCTCCGGAATTACAGCAGGCAAGAAATCATTGATGGATACCGGAAACGATCCGGGAAGTACTCCCTCTGAAAAAAAGCCGGCGGCCAAAGCTAAAAAGACAGCCGGGAAAAGCAGCAGCAAGAAAAGCGGTTCCGGGTCTTCGAAGAAGTAGGTATGAATAGAACCCCGGGCAGGTACTTTCAGTCGATCATCTGATCGATTTCGTGCTTTTCGAGTTTGCTTCGGAGTGTGCTTCGGGGCACTTGCAGTACTTGTGCCGCCTGGCTGATGTTGTAGTTGGACATTTTCAGGGCCCAGTTGATCACTTCGTTTTCTTTCTGGCACATGAACTCCCTGAGGCCGGGGAAATCATCCTCGTATTCTTTGGTGACGGTTATATCACCGGGAGAGCTGTCGAAAAGCAAGGCCTCCGACTGGTCGATATCCGACAGGGCAATGACGCGTTCCACAATGTTTTCCAGTTCGCGGACATTGCCGGGCCAGTGGTAGCTCAAAAACTTTTTATAGATATTCTTGGTAAAGAAAGAAAGTTTGTCAAGGGCATTTCTTTTGGTTAGGAAATGCTCGACCAGATCGGGGATGTCTTCTCTGCGGTTTCTGAGTGGCGGCAAATTGATGGGGATGATATTCAGCCGGTAATAGAGATCCTCTCGAAAATGTCCTTTTTCAACCTGATCTTTCAGTCTGACTTTCGTAGCGCAGACAATGCGGACGTCGACCTTGATGACCTCTGAACCGCCAACACGGAACAGCTCGCGTTCCTGAAGCACCCGGAGCAGTTTTACCTGCAGTGTCTCCGGCAGGTCATCGATGTCGTCTATGAAAAAAGTGCCTCCATTGGCCCGTTCAAAGTGGCCGATATGTCGTTGTATGGCTCCGGAGAAAGACCCCTTTTCGTGACCGAACAGCTCGCTTTCCAGCAATGTCTCCGGAATGGCGGCACAGTTGATGGCGATAAAAGGCTTGTCTCTCCGCTTGCTGAAATCATGAATCGCCCTGGAAACCACCTCCTTTCCGGTTCCGCTTTCTCCCTGTATCAGTACCGTGTACTCGTGCTGGGCAACCGTGTGGATTGTTTTGAGCAGGTTGCGCATTTCCGTCGATTTACCGACGATATTTTTGTGTTCGTAGACCTGCAGTTTTTCCTTAAGGGACTTGTTTTCGTCCATAATGGAGTGGAGCTGACGGATTTTGTCCAGCATCCCGATGATTTTGTCGGGTGAGAAGGGCTTGGTCACATAGTCGTAGGCTCCGATCTTGATAGCTTCCACAGCGGTTGAAACCGTGGCATAGGCCGTAATCACGATCACTTCACAGTCCGGATTGTTTTCTTTCACATATCTGACAATATCCATGCCACTGACTCTTGGCAGCCGGAGGTCGGTGATCACGACATCAAACTTTTCACTGTAACACAGGTCCAGTCCCTGCTTGCCGTCCTCGGCGGCCGTTACGTTGTAGCCGGCTTTTTCGATATTGTTGGCCAGCGAGATACGGGTGATTCTTTCATCTTCGACCAGTAGTACTTTCATTTCTTTCCGCTGATGGGTAGGGTGATGGTAAAAACGGTTTTTTCACCGGGTTTGCTTTGGGCCCGTACTTCGCCGTCGTGTGCTTCCACAATTCCGAGAACAGCGGAGAGTCCGAGTCCGGTCCCCTTTCCGGTTTCCTTGGTAGTAAAAAAGGGCTCGAAAATCAGTTCCTGATTTTCCGGCGATATGCCCGCGCCATTGTCTTCCACATGGAGATAGATGCACTCTTTGTTTTTGCGTCCGGAACGGATCCGGATCCTGCCTTCCTCACCGACGGCATCAATGCTGTTGATGATCAGGTTCATCATCACTTCCCGCATCAGGTGCTTGTCGGCATTGATCACCGGCAGGTTCTTCTCTGCCTTGAAATCGATATCGATTTTCTTCTCCTTGATTTTATATGAGCAGAGCTGTATCACATTTTGTATGGTTTCCCTGAGGTCAACTTCCGAAAGAGAGGGGTTGTTCTTACGGGAGTATTCAAGGAGCTTTTTGACAATGTTTTCGATGTGTTTGAGCGCCTCATTGATCAGCTTGAGATAGCTGGTGGTCTGTTCGGTGTTTTGAGGGTCTTTTTCAATGGCGTAGATGCACGACTGTATGCCGTTCACCGAGTTGTTGACTTCGTGAGCGATTCCGGCCGAAAGCCGTCCGATAAAGGCCAGTTTTTCCGCCCGGTAGATCTGGCGCTGTGTCACGGCCAGATGGTTCCGTGATTCGATCAAACGTTTCTGCAGCAGTTCAAAGCGGTGGGAGAGGTATCCGATTTCGTCGTCACTTTCCGGCAGGGGTAAATCGGTTTGCGGTGTTTCCAGGTCGAAATGATCAATGGCATCGGTGAGCCTGCCGAGCGACATGGTCAGCCGGTTGATCAGGAAGTAGAGTACCAGGAGGGTGATAGCGGTTACAGCGATACCAAGGTAGAGCAATATGCGGGAAATCGAAATAATCTCACGGCGGACGGGGTTGCCGTCAAAGCCCAGGACCGCGGTGCCCCATTTTTTTCCGGCGATGGCCAGAGGAGACTCCACTTCGATGATCCAACCATTGCCTTCCTGCCTTGAGATATTGAGAATCTGACGGCCCGGGACGAATGACCGGGTAGCAGGAGGCGGGTTGTAATAAGTGTAATCCCCGGTATTGAAGTGAAATAGCGAGTGTATCACAAGCCGGTCATTGCTGTCGTAGATATGTACGAAGCGGATCCCCTCAATTTTATCCGCCAGATAGGAGAGATGCCGTTCCAGGATGATATCCGGATTGATGCCGTCGGTTTCACTGTAGACCAGTGCGTCAAGAAAAGGGATGGAAATGGCATCGGTGATGGATCGGATATTTTCAACTTCTTTATGAATGACGACCGAGCGGAACTGGTAGAGAAAGGCCACGGAAATCGTCATCATCAGTACGGTGATTACCGATCCGATGAGAAAAAGGATTTTAATTTTCAGGCTCATCCGGCATCATTCTGGGCGTTAATAAAAGCGATGATTTCCAGGATGAAATCATAATCGGCTTCATCGGAAAGGGTGTACCGGATATGGGGGCCGATATCTTCACGGACCGGTTCGTACTCCCCAATGCTGTCACGTTCAATGGTCAGCAGGGCGTTGATAATGGCACTGACCATTTTCGGGTCCCGGTCCCTGGATACAACGATGGGAGAGGTGGGAAGCGGCTCAGAGGAATGGATGATGTGAATACCGCGGTTGAGATATTCCCGGGCCACCTGGTCGCGCACGGCCCCGGCATCATATTCACGGTTCAGGACCCGGTGGATGACCGAGTGGTGATTGGGGAAATTGGTAATCGTATTCAGATCAGCGGCAAGGATGCCGTGACGGGCCAGCATGTAGCGGGGGAGCCAGTTGCCCGACAGGGAGTGCTCTGAGGCCAGGGCCAGGGTCTTTCCCCTCAGATCGTCAATACTTTCAATTCTGCTGTCACGCCGGGCGATAATCACAGACCGGCGGATGGCCAGACTGTCCTGGTTCAGCGGCTTGAGGATGGAGATCAGGTTGTGTTCCTCGCGTGAAGTGGCATAGACATAGGATCCCATAAAAGCGGCATCAACCTCCCCGCCGGCCAGTTGTGTCGCGGTTTCCTCATAGGTCTGGCTGAGTTTCAGGCTGAAATGATACCCGGTATTCTGATTCAGATAATCCATGAGGGGTTGATAGCGCTGATAGATGATATGGGCGGGAAAGCGGGATACGACCCCGAAATATTTCACCGGTTTGCCGGTATCTCTGCCATGGACCAGGGCCGTGTTGCGCTCCTGTTCGTAGGTACCCGACAAATCCAGCACCGTCGCATAGATGAACAGGGTCAGCAGGGTAAATATCAGCACTGCCCCCAGGGTGATGACCACCTTTTTAAAGCGATTTACGGGGGATGGCTTCTTGATAGCGTTCATGATAATGCTTTGTGATGGAATTAGTTGCCGGACAGATGCCATACTGATTTTTTTTGTCCGGAGCATGCCGGTTCACACTAAGATACAAATAAAAGATGAGGGTGGCGAAAAATCGTTAACGAAAATTCGCTGGTTTAGAATCTTTTCGCCATACCCGGAGGGAGTGATACCGGTGGTTCTTTTAAAAGTTTCATGTTTTTCGCCCACAGGATTGCGCAGGGGGCGCTTTTGCTGAAGCTATTTAAAGATGGCATGCTTTTTGACATTCTTCGTCGGGTAACTCGCAAATGAAGCAAATGTATTTGTTGTAAATGCAGTAAAAGCAGAGTGAAATGTAGCACTAAGTAAGTTGCAGTACAAAAAAGACAGAGAAAGCAGCAAGTTATTTTATTTGAACTCTGTCGCATCAACCTGTCAAAAATCAAAAAAAGTAGATATCAATATATATTTTCATTGAAACCAACGAGGTATCTAAATGGATTTTCAAACTAAAAAAGACATGTCTAAGAAGGATTTTGCCGATCTGCTCGATCTGGAGAAGGCAAGGCTGTCTGAGATTAAGGAAAAGACGCTATCGAAAACCGATCGATGGCTGAACTATCTCGGATTGCCGCTCGGCATAATCATTTTTTCACTAATCTATTTCATGCCCACCCCTGACGGACTGCAGATATCCGGTCAGGTGGTTCTGGCCTGTTTTGCACTGGCTCTGACCTGGTGGTTGACCGAACCGCTTCCAACGCACGTCACGTCAATGGTTCTGATCTGTCTCCTTGTAATTCTGGGAGGTTGGGACGAAAAGAACGTGCTGGGTGTGCTGGGTCTGGACGTTATCTGGCTGAATGTCGGGGCATTTATCATGTGCTCGGTTCTGGTAGTCACGGGAGTAGCCAAGCGTGTCGCCGTGATCCTGATCCTGAAGTTCGGTAAATCGGCGATGTCAGCCGTTTTCGCCTTTTTCCTGGTTCAGGCTGTTCTGGCTCCGCTGATTCCTGCCACAGCCGCCCGTACCGTGATGACCCTTCCGCTGATGCTGCTCGTGGCCGCTATTTTCGGCGCCTCGTCGCAGAATCCCAACAATTTCGGACGCTTCCTGTTGCTGCACAACCTGCACGGTATCAGCATCTTCTCGTCTGCCTATATTACCGGTTCGACCTGTAACATTGTTGCGGCCGGTCTGATCTTTACCCTTTCTGGTCATCGTATTTATTACACCGACTGGATGTTCGGTGCCCTTCCGGTGGCTATTGTTCTGATGTTCCTCTCCTGGTACATTGGAGGTAAGATTATTTTCCGCATGACTCCCGAGGAGTCGGTACCGCAGGTATCAGGTGGTGCCGAAGCATTGCGCGATGAGTTGGCGAAAATGGGTCCCTGGCGCTATGAAGAGATGAAAGCCGGGATCGTGTTCCTCGTTGTGATTTTCCTCTGGATCACCGACCGCTGGCACGTTGCAATGTTCGGGTTTGAAATTTCACTGGTTATCACCGCTATTCTCGGTGCCGTTATCGCCCTGTGGCCGAAAGCGGGTATGATCAACTGGAACAAGGCCGATATCCCCTGGCACCTGCTTATCTTCAGCGCCGGAGCGTACGCGGGAGGTCTTTCGCTCAATGAAACTGACTCGGCCCGCTGGCTGGTCAACCAGGGTTTTGAAAGACTCGACCTCGTTGGAAGACAACCCAATTTCTGGGTGTTCTACACGATCATTGTCGCATTCATGGCCTATGCCGGCTACTTCTTTACCAGTAAGACGATGAGGACACTTATCTTCATACCCTTCGTTGTCATCCTGGCCCTGGAGCTGGGATATGAGGCCTACTGGGTAGCCCTGCCCGGCGCGTTCACACTCTGCTGGGTCATTGGTCTGCCCTTCAACGCCAAGCCGAACCTTATTCTGTATGCTACCGGACAATTCTCGGTTCTGGATAACTTCTGGTACGGTTTCATCATTAAAACGCTTGGTATTATACTTCTGGTCATCTTCGGCATGACCTGGTTCCGCTTCATCGGCATTACTCCGCCGTTCGGATATGTGTTTTAATTGCTGAACCTCATATGGAATTTTCAAATAATTGGAGAATAAAAATGGCTTTGTATAAATATTTTTTATCTATGCTAACCGCCGTGATCCTGTTCGGTGGCACAGCCTTTGCCGGCAGCCACAGTGTACAGGTACCTGATTCGATCATGATTTATCATGAGAAGATGGTGATCGCGGAGAATGGCGACGCTGAAGTGCATGTCCATGTACAGTTCGGCGCCAGCGAACCGGGCCGGTATATCATTCCTCTGAATGCGAGCCGTCCCCAAAACCTGCAAATGGTTTCACATCCCGAAATCGGAACAAAAGTACATCGTGAGCACGGTATACGATTCATTGCCCTGGATATTCAGGAGGTGGATCAGCCGGTTACCGATGTGTTGCGTCTCAAGTACACCCTTCCGGGTTACTTTGTATTTGATGAGCAGCGTAAAGACGCCCTGGGTCGGATCCGGTTCAGTTACCGGTTTACCAATTCGGTCAACCCTGCCATAAAAGAGTACAAGTTTACCGTGCTCTTTGCTCAGCCCTACAATAATCACTTCATTGGGGCTACCCGGAATATTGTCCGTGGCCGCAGCAGTGATTTCGATGCCATCGATATCTATCGTGACAAGGAAACCGGTTTAAACGGCTTCACCGTCACAAAGAATGACATGCGCTTTGGCCGTCCTTCGTCCATTCGTGCCGAGATCAAGGACCATTCACCTTCGTTCCTCTTCTTGCTGGCCATGCTTGTGTTTGCCGGATGGGGATTCTGGTACTATCGCGGCCATCTGGAAGATACCGGTGAAGAGAAGCAGCTTGTGAAAGGTCTCGAATAATTGGCCTGATCTTTGCTTTATGACTCTAATACATGCACCTCTCCGGCATAAATTAATGGAGAGGTGCATGGTTTCTTTAGCCGTGTAATTTGCATCAAAGTTGAAATATTGGACAGTTTTTTTAACGAAGTGGAAGTGATTTTCAGCGGTACTTGCAATTTAGTTTTGCAACAATCTCAAATTATTTAATTAAGCTAACGAGGAATTATGAAAAGGAACTTTTCCAGTGCAGTGTTTATGACACTGCTAATGTTGCTGTTTGCAACAACAGCCGTTGATGCCCAGGATTTCAAAATGCGAGGTCGTCTGCAAGTTGATGGCCTGATGGGGCTGAATGACGCGGATGATTTCAGCAATGGTTTCAACAACCGCCGAGCCCGTCTGGGTGCGAACGGCAAGTTGACCGACAAATGGGATGGGCGGATTGAAATTGATTTTGCCGATAACGATTTGGATGCAAAAGATTTTCGTATGCGTCGGTCTTTTGAAAATAATGGACGCCTCTGGATTGGCCAGTTCAAAGTGCCCTATGGACTCAATGAACTCACCAGTTCCAACGAAATCTCTCTGATTGAAAGAGCTTCTCCCTCCAACGCCTTTACCTATGGTCGTCGAATGGGTGTTGCCTATGAGATGCATCCTGGAGATTTCGGTTTCAAAACGATGCTGTTTGGCCGTGAAATTGGTCAGACACCCACCGGGGATATGCCCATTGGTTTGGCACTTCGTGCATATTATGCGCTTGGTTTGGCAGATGGTACTCTTCACCTGGGTGCCGCCGGTACCTATGAGAACAACATGGATGACACCAACATGCGCTTCCGTGAGCGTCCGGAAGCCCGTGGCAGCGATGGTGGTATCCGGTTAGTTGACTCCGGAACGATCAGTGATGTTGAAGACAATATCCGGGCTGGTGTTGAGCTTGCCTTCCTGCGCGGACCCATTGCTTTTGAAGCGGAATTCTTCTATGTAAGTCTGAATGTAGACAACGGAAGCGATCGTCAGTTCAGCGGTGCCTATGCTCAGGTCAGCTACGCCCTGAATGGAGCAAAAAGGTACAGCAAAGGCGATGTCCGTGCCGTACGCCCGGCCAGTGAAGACGGTGCATGGGAATTTGTTGCCCGCTTCAGCAACATCAACCTGAACGCCGGCACAATTACGGGTGGTGAACAGAATAATATCACCCTTGGTGTCAACCGCTTCGTCACACGCAACCTTCGTTTCATGGGTAACCTGATCGTGGTTAATGTTGACGAGCTCGATGATACACCGATTCTCCTGACAATGCGTGCACAGTATCACTTTTAACGGGGGTCACCTTTGCTCAATCGGGAACCGGAAATACCGGAGTGTGATGACGGACTCATTCGGGTTGGGTTCCTCAGGAACCATATGAGTCCGCCCCTCTGTATATTCCGGGTTATCCCGCGGTTGAAAAGAGGTGAATGATGCAGACTTCTCTGACTACAATTATTTAAACACGTAGTCGGGGAAGTCTTTTTTTTTGCCATGGATTATTCATTCATCTTCCATGAATTATTCATTTTTTGATTTCCTGCAGCTGGTTGGTTCTCTCGGAATCTTCATCTTCGGAATGAAGATCATGAGCGAGGGACTGCAGAAAGTGGCAGGAAGCAAGCTCCGGAGCATTCTCACCCGCATGACCTCGACCCGGCTGATGGGGATCATCACCGGTTTTGTGGTCACGGTTCTGGTACAATCCTCTTCGGCCACCTCGGTCATGGTGGTCAGCTTTGTCAATGCCGGACTGCTTACCTTCATCGAGTCGACCGGCATAATAATGGGTGCCAATGTGGGGACGACCATTACGGCCTGGATTGTGGCCGTATTCGGTTTCAAGGTGAGTATCATGCCCATTGCCATCGCCATGA
>SLHZ01000234.1 GCA_007135895.1 Balneolales bacterium
GGGAACGAGGTTATTGAACAGCCTATTCTTTCAAGTTTCCGGGAAGGGTTGACCGTTCTTGAGTACTTCATTTCAACACACGGAGCCCGGAAGGGCTTGGCCGACACTGCGCTCAAAACGGCGGATGCCGGTTATCTGACACGTCGTCTGGTGGATGTATCGCAGGATGTTATCGTTACGGAGAATGACTGTGGAACGCTCCGCGGTATTCGTATTCAGGCGCTGAAAGACAATGAGGACATTGTTGAAAGCCTTGAAGACCGGGTACTCGGCCGGGTATCGATGCATGAACTCTATGATCCGCTGACCGACGAGCTTATTGTCGGTTCCAATGAAATGATTGATGAGCGAATTGCTTCCAAGATCGCCGAAACATCGCTTGAAGAGGTAGAGATCCGCTCGGTACTTACCTGTGAATCGGCGCGTGGTGTATGTGCCAAGTGCTACGGGCGCGACTTGTCCCGCGGCAAGGAGGTCCAGGTTGGTGAAGCCGTCGGTGTTATCGCCGCCCAGTCTATTGGCGAGCCCGGTACTCAGCTGACACTCAGAACCTTCCACGTCGGAGGTACGGCATCGCGTCTGGAAGCGGAATCCCAGCACAAGTCGAAGTTTGCCGGCAAGGTCGTCTTTGAGAATGTCCGGGCCGTGGAATATGATGATGGCGAAGAAATTACCACGGTGGTATTGAGCCGGGCCGGTGAAATCAAGCTCATTGACGACACTGGAAAGATTCTGATTACCTATAATGTACCTTACGGCGCCGAGATGCTGGTTGAAGAAGGGGACATGGTGCCCAAGGGAATACCTTTGTGCAAGTGGGACCCCTACAATGCCCTCATCTTCTCGGAGCTCGATGGGGTGATTGAATATCGGGATATCATGCATGGTGTGACCTACAAGGATGAAACCGATTCGCAGACCGGTTACAAGGAAAAGGTTATCACCGATTCGAGGGACCGGAGTCTTGTGCCCACCGTCATTGTCAAGGGCGAAGGAGACCGCATTCGCGAAACGACACTTCCCGTGGGAGCCCACGTGGTGGTCAATAACGCTGAAAGGGTCTTTGCCGGACAGGTACTGGCAAAAATTCCCCGGACTTCCGCATCAAAATCCAAGGATATCACTGCGGGTCTGCCGCGTATCACCGAACTCTTTGAGGCACGGCCTCCCAAGGATCCGGCCGTAGTTTCAGAGATCGAAGGTATTGTAAACATGGGGCCGCGCAAGAGAGGTTCCCAGGAAGTTACCATCAGCAGCAAGGATGGAACCGAGAGCAAAACCTATCTGATCCCGCTGTCCAAGCATATCCTCGTTCAGCAGAATGACTTTGTCAAGGCGGGTCAGGCCCTCTCCGACGGAGTGATCATGTCGCAGGATATTCTCAATATATTGGGACCCTTTGCCGTTCAGTCGTACCTGGTGAATGAAATTCAGGAGGTTTACCGCCTGCAGGGTGTTAAAATATCCGACAAGCACATTGAAACCATTGTGCGGACCATGATGCAGAAAGTGGAAATCACCGACCCGGGTGATACCATGTATCTGGAAGGCAACAAGATCGACCGCTTCGAGGTGAACCGTACGAATGACGAGCTGATTGGCAAGTATGTAGTGACCGATGCCGGTGACAGTGACCGGACACTGGGATCGCTGCTGGAACGACGCGAAATCAGGGAGATCAATTCAAAGCTGATCACCGATGAGAAGAAAGAGATCGAGACCCGGCCCGCTGAACCGGCCATATCGAAACCGATCCTGCTGGGTATCACCCGAGCGGCTCTCTCAACAGACAGCTGGCTGTCGGCCTCCTCATTCCAGGAGACCACAAAAGTTCTGACCCAGGCCGCGATTGAGGCCAAGGCCGATTATCTGCTGGGCCTCAAGGAGAACGTGGTGGTTGGCCATCGTGTTCCTGCCGGTACGGGGCTGCGCAAATACCAGGACATCATTGTCGGTTCCAAAGAAGAGATGGAAGAAGTAGGAGCTGCCAGCCGTGTATTCCAGGAGCTTGGCGCCGATACCCCTTCGGTTCAGGACTTCAAGCAGGAAAAAGAATAGCAGCCGAGAAAAAAGAAAATGGGGGAGTCACGGCTTCTGGCGTGATTCCCCGATATTTTCCAGCAGTTTTTCGGCTTCGGAGATCAGGTCCTCGGCTCTCTTCCGGGCCTCTTCCACGACCATGTCACCCTCTTTTTTTGCATCCGAGACAATACTTTGTTCGCGCTGCAGCCGGTCAAGGAGGTTGCCGAGCTCATCCATGTAGGAATTCAGCCTGTAACTGATGCGATCTCGTGTATTGGTGCCTTTGTCGGGAGCGTAGAGTAATGCGATCAGTGACCCTGCAAGAGAACCGGAAAACAGGCCGAGTAAAAAGCCTTTGGAAAAAGTACCCATGATGCCAACAGATTAGAGAGAATTGTTTATTGTGATATAATTACCGATATGGTAATATATATACGCTTAAAATAGAATATTTCTTGTAAAAAGCGTTCGGCATTATTTAAAAAAAAAAAAAAAAGGGAAAACGACATGAAGTTTTTTATTGACACCGCCAGCCTGAAAGAGATCCGGGAAGCCCATGACATGGGAGTTCTGGACGGAGTGACTACCAACCCCAGTTTATGCGCCAAAGAGGGAGTTAAGGACTTTGAAAGTCATATTGCCGAAATATGCCGCATCGTTGAGGGAGATGTATCGGCCGAGGTGGTTTCTGTGGATTATCAGGGCATGGTTGATGAGGGCCGCCGGTTGGCCCGCATTGCCGACAATGTCGTGATCAAGGTGCCGCTGATCACAGATGGAATCAAGGCCATCAAAACGCTTTCCGATGAAGGCATAAAAACCAACTGCACCCTCTGCTTTTCATCTTCTCAGGCACTGGTTGCCGCCAAAGCCGGCGCGACCTACATTTCTCCGTTTGTGGGGAGACTGGACGACATCTCGACCGACGGGATGCAGCTGATAGCTGAAATCGTTGAAATATACGGGAACTACGGGTTTGATACGGAGATTCTGGTGGCAAGCATACGCCATCCCATGCATTTGGTGGAAGCGGCCCGGATGGGAGCCGATGTAGCCACCATGCCCTTTGGTGTGATTTCAAAGCTGATCAAGCATCCCCTCACCGACATCGGACTGGAAAACTTCCTGGCCGACTGGGACAAGCTGCAATCATCCTGACCTCAAAGCGGCACATCCTGTTTGATCAGGTTTTCCGCAATGACGGATGACGAAAGGACTCCGGGAAGACCTGCTCCTGGATGTGTTCCGGCACCGACGAAATAGAGGTTGTCGAACTCCTCGGACCGGTTGTGGGGACGGAACCAGGCCGACTGGGTCAGCACGGGTTGCACGGAAAAGGCCGAACCTTTGTAGCTGTTCAGGGTATCACGGAAGTGCAGCGGATCGATGTGAAGGCGGACTTTCAGGTGCTTCTTCAAATCCGGCAGATAGTTTTCCTCGAGGAAAGAGAGGATCCGGTCTCCGTAGGATTCGGCCATTTGGGTCCAGTCGGTCGTTCCATCAAGATGAGGTACCGGCGAGAGGACATAAAAGGACTCTCCACCTTCAGGCGCCAGGGACGGATCGGTGATCGTGGGCATGTGCAGATAGAGGGAAAAGTCGTCTGCCAGCACCTTCTTGTCGAAGATATCGGTGAGCAGCTCCTTGTAGCGCCTGCTCAGTATGATGTTGTGATGCATGAGCTTGGTGTTGTCATACCTGCGGTCCGTACCAAAATACATGACAAACAGGGACATGCTGTATTTCATCCCGTCGATTTTCGAGTTGGTGTATATTTTTCGAAGCGGTTCATCGATCAGATACCGGTAGGTCCATGCCACATCGCTGTTCGATACCACGGCGTCCGCTGCTACAAACCGGCCGTCTTTCAGTTCGACTCCCTCCACGCGCCGGCCGGAGTTAATCCTTATTTTCTTTACTTCGGTATTCAGGTGGATGGTTCCGCCCAGTTCTTCAATAAACCGAACCAATCCATCGACAATGGTGCCGGTGCCTCCCATGGCATAATGAACCCCCCACTCCCTTTCGAGATAGTGAATCATGGAGTAGATGGATGTGGTGTTGAAGGGGTTGCCTCCGACAAGCAGCGGATGAAACGAAAAGCAGCGTCTGAGGAACTCGTCCTTTACAAATTGTGCGACATACGAGTACACATTCTTGTAGGATTGCAGCCGGATCAGGTCGGGAGCGACCTTCATCATGTCGGTAAATTTGAGAAAAGGCTGATCGGCCAGTTCCACAAAGCCTTTTTCAAAAATCGCTTTGGTGGTATTCATGAATCGGCGATAACCCTCCTTATCCGCAGAGTTCCATCGCTCTATTTCAGAAAAAATAAACTCCTCATCGCTGTTGTAGTCAAAATGCCGCCCTTCATGGTTGAAGATCCGGTAGAAAGGATCGCAGGGTACGAGTGTGAAATAGTCCCCGGTTTTTTTTCCGGCTTTTTGAAAAATCTCATCGAACATAAATGGAGCGGTGATGACGGTGGGTCCGGCATCGAACCGATACCCATCCTTTTCAAAGACATAGGCGCGTCCGCCGGGTTTGTCCAGCTTCTCAAATATTTCTACCTGGTATCCTTCGGCCAGCAGACGGGCGGCTGCTCCGAGTGCACCAAAACCGGTGCCTATAACAATGATTTTTTTTGACATGCGAAGAGGTATAAGTTTATGGGAGGTATTGGCTTAATATTCCTGTTGCAGGGTTGGTGGAAAATAATCAGAACAAAGAAGGGCTACAAAGCGTTCGTTACCACCGATCGTGGCACGAGATGCATCTGCCTCATCTTATTCACTGCCGGGGAAGCCGGGGAAATCTAGTTTTGCACCTGTCGGACAAAACAGTCGTATCCTCTTCGCTGTAGCCGGGAGAGGTCTCTCTGTGCTGATCGGGCATCCGGGTATCTGCCATAGTAGACCCGGTAGACGGTCCTGCCATCCACACGGGCGGTGACAACACGGCTGCCCCGTATTTGGCGGGAGAAGCTTTCAGCATCGGCTCTTCGATTATAGGAGCCCAATTGAATGGTGAACTCTTCCTTTTGGATGCTTCCGGGTCCACGGGTTCTGATTGGTTCTTCTGAGCGGACCAGTATGATGCGAACGGGAGCCACCCCGCTGTCAAGCATGTCAATGCGACTGGCTGCCTCCCTGGACAAGTCAATGACCCTGCCTTCTGCATACGGTCCGCGGTCATTGATCCGCACAACTACGGATTTTCCGTTATTGAGGTTCAAAACACGAACAATCGTATTGAAGGGCAATGTTTTATGTGCGGCTGTCAGAGCGTTTTGATCGTATCTCTCCCCGTTTGCTGTTTGCCTGCCATGAAAACCTGGGCCATACCAGCTGGCCTCTCCCTGTTCAATAACACGTCCTCTTGGAACGGTGGTGCAGGAGGCGATAATCAGAGTCAGGAGGCAAAGCTTGATGCAGGTTATGCCCGAAGAGGAGAGATTGTTTTCCATTATCTGACAGGAGAGCATATAGTTGGATAGTATTGACAAGAATTTTTATCTGTTTATTCCATTGATACTGTCCGTAAGATAAAAAATTTAAGATATCCGGTCTCCGGCATTTCGGGCAAAACAGGATGGTCGGGTGGATTAGATCCCCGGTGGAGGACCTGGACTCTTTTTCCGGTGCGGGCTGCTGATTCTCTCAGAGTATCCAGGAAGGCCTCTTCGGTGACATGGTGCGAGCAGCAAGAGGCAGCAAGGATGCCATTGGTTTTGAGCATGCCAAAGGCGGCGGCATGCAATTTGCGATAAGCTCGAAGTGCGGCTCCGACAGCCTTTTTTCTTGGTGCAAAATTCGGAGGATCCAGATTTATCGCGTCATAATTGATACCGGTGATTGCCATAACCGGAAGTTTTTTTAAGAGGTCTGCCTCCTGGAAGGAGATGCTGTCTGAAAGATTGTTGATCTCCGCATTTGTTTTCGCTTTATCCAATGCTGCTGCCGAAATATCCATGGCTGTTACCTGGCCCGCGCCGCCCAGAACCGCATTCATGGCGAAACCGCCGTCGTGACAAAAAGCGTCCAATACCTGGTCGCCCGGAGATATGTAATGACGGAACATTTTCCGGTTGTCTCTCTGATCAATATAAAAACCGGTCTTCTGCCCATCCATGGGATCAATGACAAAAGTGAGAGAGTTTTCAGAAATGGAGACCGATACGTCGCTATCTTCATCACCGATTATTCGTTTCTCATTTTGCAGTCCTTCCAATGATCTCAGGCTGTGATCGTTTCTAAGAACAATAAAAGATGGCTTAATAAGGTTTTTGATGGTATTTATAATGATATTTCGCTGCAACTCCATACCGGCACTTAAAATCTGAATGACGGCACAATGGTTGTATTGGTCGATAATCAGACCCGGAAGGCCGTCACTTTCCGAATGGACAAGCCGGAGGGCATTTGTGTCTTTAATATTCCTTTTCCGGTAATCAACGGCTTGTCGGATCCGGTTGGCAAAGAAGCTTTCATTCGCTATGACAGACCGGTTTGAAAGCAGACGAACTGCAATCAGTGATCCGGGATTGTAGAATCCGGTCCCGATACATTTGCCGGCGTGATTCTTAACCCTGACAATTTCTCCGGGTCGGTGATCGGTGTCTGAGTGTTCGAGCTCATTGCTGAAAATCCAGAGGTGACCCTTTCGCACACGGCGGTCTTTGCCCTTTGACAGGGTGATAACGGGGTATTCGGTTTCAAGATGACGCGTCATAAAATCAGATGAAATGAAAAGCTGAAAAAATTCAGGAGTGAAAAAAGCCACCACCGGAAATCATTGCGGTGATGACTGCTTAGAGATCGCAAGCCTTTTAGGAAAAAAGTAAAAAAACGGTAAATTTGATACCAGGCTCGAAAGGTTCGAAAAGTCAGGTTTCAAATGATCCTGTTTCATAAGGAAGGCTAATGGTACAATAAGGCAATTGGCGATCGGGAACAAGAAAATCATCGAATAATTGAACTTCACCTCCTGTTCCTCGTCTATAGGGAATTGTGATACTATATGAAATGGCAATAAATGAGTTGGGTATTGCGCAGGAGATAATTTACAATCAACAAAATGGCATGTTCTGATCATAAACGGAAAATTAAATGCAAGAACAAAAAAGAAGACCTTTTTCTACCCGCGCTTTTGTAACCATGCTGATGGCCTTGTGTTTCGCGGGTCTCGCAATCTCCGGAATCATCATCTATATTTCGCCGCCTTGCAGTATTGCAGATCGGACAGGATGGGCCATAGCCGGTCTTTCTAAGGATCAGTGGGCTTCCTTGCATCAGGTTACGGCACTTTTTATTCTGATTCTGGCACTCATTCACCTGTTCGTCTTCAACTGGAAAACATTCCTGATTTACTTGAGGGAGCGCCGCAATCGATTCAGCCGGTATCAAGAAGAGGGCGAAGAGGGCCGTCAGGGAAGCCGGATGCGCCTGCCCCGTGAGTTTATACTCGCCCTGATCGTTGCTCTGATCCTGTATGCCGGTGCGATTACGATGATCGCGCCTTTCGGCTGGCTCCACGACGGTCACGATGCCATTCGTGATCACTATCGAAAACAGGCACAGACCACTTCTGTTCGTGACGAAGCGGGTGATCGTTCGGGAGAACAGATTCGCAGGCAATCCGGCCCGGGATCTGAAGAGACCATCCGCAGTGAAGATCGCAATGAAGATACCGGGCGCAGAAGCCAGGGTCAGGGACAAAGCCAGTACCAGGGCCAGGGACAAAGCCAGTACCAGGGTCAGGGACAAGGCCAGTACCAGGGTCAGGGACAAGGCCAAGGTCAGGGTCAGGACCAGGGACGCAGAGCTGTGGGTGAGGCAGAAGATACGCGACAGGCCGGCCGGGGCGAGGGGCGCCGCAGAAATATCACGGAGCAGGAAAGAAAGTCGCAATAGGCTGCAAGTGGAGGATGCGATGCCATCTTATACGAACACGAAGCACAAAGCACGAAGCACGAACCTGAGCATGAACCTGAACCTGAACAAAGACGATGATGATCTCTGAGAAAAAAGTACGAAGCACCATTCCAATATTGATGATATTACTAAGTATGATTTTATCACAGGATGCCTTATCAAATGGGAACAAAGAAGATACGGGCTACAGAATGCCGCCGCCCGAAGTCATGGCCATTGTTGATGCCGCTCCTACACCTGCCGTGACACTGAGTCCGGACCGTTTGGTCATGTTGCTTCTGGAAAGACCGAATCTTCCCGGTATTGAAGAGCTGGCTCAGCCGGAACTGCGTCTGGCCGGAATCCGGATTAATCCGGTTACCAACGGACCAAGCCAGCCCCGCTTTGTTACGGGTCTTGTTCGAAAAGAGATGCAGACTCTGGATGAAATAGCCATTGGGGGGTTGCCGGAGCATCCTCGCATCACCTCCCCGGCCTGGTCACCCTGTGGACGCTATCTTGCTTTTCTTCATACGGAGCAGGATGGTATTACGCTATGGCTGGCGGATGTGAGCCGGACCGTGGCAAACCGGCTTGGTGACTTCCATGTCAATGATGCCTACTATGGCGGTTCCATACAATGGCGTTCCGACAGCGGCGGTTTGTATGTCCGAACTGTACCAAAGGACCGTGGTGAGCCTCCGGCAGCGCCTCTGGCGCCGGAAGGTCCGGTCATACAGGAAAATCTGGGTCGCACGGCGCCTGCCCGGACCTATCAGGATCTGCTTCAAAACCGGCATGACGAAGATCTATTCGATTACTACTTCAC
>SLHZ01000195.1 GCA_007135895.1 Balneolales bacterium
AAACATATACATCCGCAATATCAATGGATATGAGGCCATTCGTGATTTCTGGGTTTTAATGACACAGACGCATTCCTCTCTCTTCTGGGTTGTAACCTGTTCCGAAAGCGCCTGGGAGTTTTTTGTCCGGATGTTCTCGGCGGATCAGTTTTTTTCGCAGGTTTTACGAACGGACCGGCTTACGGCCTCGCAAATCGAACAGGGCATCATGACCCGGCACAAGGCTACCGGTTATGAGCTTGAATTTGAACCAGGAAATAGAATCAAAAAGCTGCGATCGTATAAAAAACTGCTGGGCAAGGAGAAGGAAATGCAGCAGTATTTGAAGAGCGCCTATTTCGAACAGCTATCAGAGATTGCCGACGGTAATTTCAGCATCGCCATGATTTTCTGGCTGCAATCGATACGGGATTTTGATGACAGCCGCTTTTTCATTGCCATGAGAGAAGTACTGGATATCGATTTGCTGGATATCTCATCCCGGAATGTGCTTTTTGCACTGGCCTCTCTGATTCAGCATGATACACTTAAAGCGGAAGAACTCTCGCTTTCGCTGCATATTGAGCTGTCCGAAAGCAAGCTCATACTGGGCCAGCTATCCTCAAAAGGACTGGTCGTGAATACCCATAACGGATATACGGTTAATCACCTGGTTTACCGGCAGATTAAAAGCCTGCTGGCGGACCGGAATATCCTGCATTAGAAATGAGGGGCTTGTTCTTCTTTCCGGGAATAAGCCGCCTGCAAAATAATAAAAGCTCAACCATCAGCGATGAACAATCCAGGCATGAAGCAACCGGTTATCAATAATCAGGACATGAAAAAAACAGGCATCCATAATCAGAGTATGTGTGGCCCGGCCGCAAAAAAAAGGCTTTTGGGATTGTTTCCGCGATTTGTGGCCGGCGGTTCCGGTACGATCGTGTCATTGTCGTGTCTGGCCATCTGTTTTTCCATCATTCAGGCCGAACCGGTCATGGCACTGCCGGTGGATCCGGTGGACCCGGATATCAACCATCTGCGCAATCTCATATCATTCAGCAAAATATTCCTTTCCGCTTTTGTTCTGATCCTGGCATGGTTTCTGAACCGGCTGTTGAGCGGTATTCTGGACCATATGGCCGAACGCTTCTCCGGGTACCGGCTCTTTGTGAAACGATTGACACCGGTTATCCGCATCCTGCTCTGGTCATTTGCCCTTTATGTAGTGATCGCCGGCATCATATCGCCGCCCTTTGAGACCGTAATTACCATATCGGCTTCGATAGGTATTGCGGTGGGTTTTGCTTCCCAGGACATTTTGAAAAATGTTTTTGGCGGAATCATGATTATTCTGGACCGTCCGTTCCAGGTTGGTGACAAAATCCAGGTTGGAGATCACTACGGCGAGGTAAAAAGTATCGGACTCCGGAGCAGTCAGATTGAGACACCCGACGACAGCGTTGTCTCCATTCCAAATGGTGAGTTGATGAACCGGGCCGTTTCCAATGCCAATTCCAGCGCCCTGGACTGCCAGGTTGTTACGGAGATCTACTTCCCGGCAACGGTCGATATTATGGCTATCAAAGATATTGCGCGGCGTGCCGTCTACTCCTCCCCCTATCTTTATCTGAATAAACCGGTCGAAATCATCAGTCTCAATAAGGTGAATAACCGCTATTTCATGGTGAAATTCCGGGTCAAGGCCTATGTACTGGACATCCGGTATGAATTTCTTTTTAAAAGTGATGTGACCGAAATGATTATTACCGAATGTACCAAAAGGGGATTTATCCCCGAAAAACAGCCGGAAACGGCGGGTTCTACCGGTTGAGAAATTGCCGTGATACTCATAAGAGCGCCTGTATACCTTTCTAAGCTTATCCCTTTTTCCCCGGGAGCGGGTTGTACTCTTTCCATATATGTCTCCGGTAAGACTGAACGGTCACATAGTCGCCGCTCCGGCCCCGGAAGCCACTGGGTGTGAGGGGCACTTTCCCGTAAGGGGTGTCCAGCACGTAGAGTGGAATCGCGAAACCGGAAAGCGTTCCGCGTAAGGATTCCATAAGCTGCATGCCGTGCTCGATCGTGGTACGAAAATGACGTGTCCCGCCAAGTAGCTGTGCCTGATAGAGATAATAGGGACGAACCCGGTATGTGACCAGCTTGTGAAACAGCTCTCTAAGGGTATGCGAATTATCATTGATGCCTTTAAGCAGAACCGTCTGGTTGCCCAGCGGTATACCGGCTCGTGAAAGAAGATCGAGCGCCCGGGCTGACTGCGGGGTGATCTCTTTGGGGTGGTTGAAATGGGTGTTGAACCAAACCGGATGATGCCCGGCCAGCATATTGCAGAGCCCGGGTGTGATACGAAACGGATTCAACACGGGGTAGCGGGATCCGATGCGGATGATGTCGATATGCGGAATGGCCCGGATCTTCATAAGAAGCCATGCCAGATGATCGTCATCCAGTGAGAGCGGATCCCCGCCCGTGAGCAGGACGTCACGGATTTCGGTATGGAAAGAAAGGTAGTCCAGAATTGGCTGAAAATCCTTGCGCTTTAGTGACGATACACCGGAACCCGTCATTCTCTTTCTCAGACAGAAGCGACAGTTGGCGGCACATTCGGACGAAACACAAATGGCCACCCTGTCTTCGTAGTTGTGAATAAGATTTTTCACCGGACTGTGGGCTTCTTCTTCCAGAGGATCAGCGGCCATGAGATCGATATCATCCTCCATTTCATCAATATGGGGGATCACTTGCCGGCGGACCGGGCATTGCGGATCGGAACGGTCCATCAGTGAAGCATAATAGGGCGTAATGCCCCAGCGAAATACACCAGCGGATGTCCGGATACCCGCCTCTTCCTCCGGTGTGAGGTCAATCAAATCCCGCAGCTCACCCACGGTGCGGATGCGGTGCTTCATCTGCCATCTCCAGTCTGCCCGGTCAGACAGATTCTTGAAATGTTTGGCTCCTGTGTCGCTTTGCATGTTGATTGCCTGATAAGTGCTTTATGCCTGGCCGAAGATTCCGGTTGAAAGTTCTGATTCTTGATTCTGGCTGAAGGTTCTGGTTCTTGATTCCAGTTGAAGTTTTTGGTTATGGATTCCGGTTGAAAGTTCTGGTTTTGATTCTGGCTGAAGGTTCAGGTTGCAGGTTTTTTCTGAAGAATCCGTTTGGAAGTTCCGGTGGGAATATATGCTCAGCCGATGGTTTTGGAGGATTTCCGGGGTAAAATTTTTTGATCTTGAAGCCGCCGGACAGAGGCATTCAATATGCCGGCAAGGTATTCCGTATAGGGTATGCCTTCCATTTCGGCCAGAATGGCAAAAGTGCTGTCGATCCCGAATGTCGGCAGGGGGTTGATCTCGAGAAACATCAGCTCTCCGCCGGCGGTCATCTTGAAATCAAGCCGTGCGAAATCAAGAACGCCAAGAAAACGGCAGAGGGTGCCGGACCATCGGCTGATGGTCTCTTCCAGATCGCTGGTGAGTGCATGTCCGAGACGGTCTCCACGATTGGCCATGGCATGGGAGCCGATACCGCTGTCATGAAGACTTCTTTCCAGTACCGGCAATGGCTTGAGCGGGCTGCCGGCCATGGCGCAGGTAAATTCAGGTCCCTCCAGGAAACACTCGGCCAGGACATCCTGTTCGTACAGGTCCAGCAGCCGCTGGCTCTCGTGGCGAAATTCCTTGCGGTTGCGGACTATACTTCGTTCACTGATACCCTTTGCCGTGCCTTCGTAGCGGGGTTTCAGGAAGACCGGCCATGGCAGGGCAGGGTCCTGAACAGCCGAAGTAACGACCTGCCAATCCGGTGTGGGGATATCCAGGCTGCGTGCGAGGTGCTTGGTCAGCACCTTGTCCAGTGCCACCGATAATGTGAGAGCATCGCTGCCCAGGAAGGGAATCCCATGCAGCTCGCAAAGTACGGGAGCCCACGCTTCCCGGTTGCGCGTGCCGTAGCCTTCTGCGATATTCCAGATCAGATCCGGTCCGGTTTCGGGAATGTCATAAAGCATTTTACGGGGTGATCCGATGCGGAGAGGCCGGTGACCTGCCCGATAGACGGCTTTTTCCATGGCCCGGATGGTTGACTCCGGCTCAAACTCGGCAAAACGGTCCGCAGGACCGGTTGCTTCCGCGTAATCCTCTTCCCGGTCGAAAAGAAGACCTATACTCAAAGGCCGGTCCGAGCCATGACCGGAAAAGTTCTTTGTTTTTGCGGAAGCAGGCATGAAAAATAAATCGTTTGTCTGTAAGGATAGCCCGGTGGGGGAGTCCGTTATATTCGAGGAATAAAAATACAAAAAAACGGTGCGAGTCGTGTATCTTTAAAGGATCACAAAATCATACACAGATCCATGAAAACCGCCAAGCATATCGCTGACCGGATCCGGTTGTTCATTGCCACCAAGCAATTCCAGGTAGGAGACCTGATGCCCTCCACCCGGGTTCTGGGTCGTCAGCTGGATACCAGCTTCCACACGGTACGCAAAGCCTACCATCAGCTTGCATCAGAGGGGCTGTTGCGCGGCGAGAAGGGCCGCGGTTTTGTGGTTAATCGCCAGAATGTACTGCTGGATAAATCGCAGCGGCTGGAGCTTGGGGCGGCCCGCATCCGCGAGGTGCTTGAAGAACTGATCGGAAACGGCCTGGATGAAGAGGAGCTGGAGACTCTTTTCCAGGAACAGCTGGGTTTTGTGGAGTGGCCTGCCCGCCTTGAACATTGTGCAGCGGCAGGGCAGACACAGGAACATGCCGAGATGGTAGCACGGGCCATCTTCAGTGAAGTTGGTATTAAAAGCGACACCATCACGGCAGATGATGTGGCACGGCGGGTCAATTATGACGCCCTGTTCGTGCCCCTTCCGCTCATGCGGCACTTCCGGGAGGAATCCGATAATATGGTGCTGCTTCCGGTGGTTTACCACTTCCGGACCGAGTCGCTCATATCCATTGTGGAGCGGTCTGCCATCCATACTTTGGGTCTTGTTGCAAGAGAGGAACAGACCCTCAATGTGCTTATTGATGAACTGAAACATACCATCAAGTTCCCGGGTTCTATCCTGGCCGGTGCTGTGTACGGGAAGTCACTGCCTCTGTTTGTCAGAGAGGTGGATATGATTCTCTATCCGCCGACTCTCGCCTCTTTGCTGGAACGCCAGGTCCCGGAAAAAAGACGTATGAAACTTGAGTATGTATTGGACTCACAAACGGCGGAGATCATTCGCTCGGAGTTATGGGATCAGTGAACGCCGGTGATTTGGAAAGGCTTTTTGAGGAAGTGGAATCGGCCGTGCTGAAAGAACTGGAAGCCGTGCGTGAGCGTCCTGCCAGTGAGGTGCTGGCCGGTGGACAACGAACCGGCAAGAAACATGATGAGAAGCAGACCGATTACCGGTTTGAGTCGGCCAATGTGTCGCTGCGCTATGCCGAAGAGTGCCGGGCATTATTTCAGGAGGAAGTCCTGACCGTACATCCAGTAGAGTCGACCGATGATGCGATTGTGCTCCGTTTCCCCGGGGATTACGGGGAACAGATCCCTGAAATTGAGCTGGAATGGGAAAATGATTTTGTTTTAAGGCGCGTCCATGAGGCACTGGAGGAGCTTAAAATCGACCGGGACCGCAGAGATCGTATTCTGCGAATGCTGGAACCAAAGGGTGTGCGGGTAAGAAAGTCATCGAAAAGTGATATCCGGGATGATGGACATCGCAA
Source organism: Balneolales bacterium (assembly GCA_007135895.1). Taxonomy (GTDB): domain Bacteria; phylum Bacteroidota; class Rhodothermia; order Balneolales; family Natronogracilivirgulaceae; genus SLHZ01. The sequence goes on from SLHZ01000195.1 coordinate 5,712, forward strand.
TCACGCGCAACGCATGGCCATTGAGAAGGCATTGCGTCAACCGGTCAGTTTTCTGTGGGGACCACCGGGAACCGGCAAGACCGCCACGCTGGCTTATGTCATGGCCAACTTCATGTTGCGAGGCAAAAGCGTTTTGTTTGTTTCCAATACCAATCGAGCCGTTGATCACGGCATGCTGGGCCTGATGGAGGCGATGGAGGTCCTGCAGATGCGCGGTATTGAAGAGCGCATTACGCGTTTTGGCGATCGGGTGCTGGATAGCCCGAGGCTTGAGTCGATTCATTTCGACCATCAGCTGGACGCGCTGCTTCGTGCCAGCCGACAGGCTGCTGCCGACCTGCAGCACTGGCTGGATGCCCGTCATCTGCCCGACCTCTCGAACGTGCAAGATCAACTGATCACAGAGAAGATCGCAAAGCTTGGCGGGGAAGAGGCCATTGAGGAACGTATCGAAGAGCTGTTGCAGGGAGATCGGTCGGCATACCTGCAGCTGCGACGCTACCGGGTGGTGGGGACTACCCTGGCCAGGGTATGTACATCGGAGTTGCTTGAACGTATGGATTTTGATGCGGTGGTGGTTGATGAGGCCTCCATGGCCAACCTGCCCTACATGCTGATTATGGCATCGCGGGCCCGGGATCACCTGGTTATCGCCGGAGACCCCATGCAGCTTCCACCTATCGCTCAAACCGCAGATCCGGTTTCCCGCAAAGTACTCGAACAGGATGTCTTCGCTCTTGTCTCCGGTGCCGGGGCAGCCGATGGACTGTTTCGATGGCACGACCGGAATCAGTCTTATACCTCTTTCTTCCATACACAGTATCGCATGCAGCCCGGACTTGCAAGGGTAATCAGCGAAGTATTTTATGAGGGCAGGCTGGAGTCGGCATCCGAAACGGAGAATGGCAAAGAGATGGTTGATCATCCTGTCCAACTGATCGACACCTCGTTTTTGAAACCCGTACTGACGCAGCAGGATCGGCGCCGGGGATTTCAGCCGGTCAATGAAACCCATCGAACAGTGCTGGAGGACCTGATTCGAAAATTGCTGACGGTATACCGGTATAGGCTCAGGGACATGGGAATTATTGTACCGTTCCGGTCAAGTGTATGGCATTTGAGGCGGGAATTGAAAGCAAAGAACCGGTGGACGGAGCTGGAAATCGGAACCATCCACACTTTCCAGGGCAGGGAGAAACGTGTCATGATTCTTGATACGGTCATGAGCGGCGAGATGCGGGGCGGATCAGCCGTGCACTATCCCGTACGTCCTTTTGATGAGACCCGGAACGGTCTTGCAGTACCCCGTCTCCTGAATGTGGCTTTTTCGCGAAGCAGGGAACGGCTCTATGTTTTGGCAGACATGCAACATATGCGCCGGGTCTATCAAGGGAAGTTTCTGGACAGGCTTTTACACCGGCTTCCCCTGCGTGATGACGCTTTCTGAATGACCCTGCTATTTCGCAGCAGCGAGGGATGAAGCCGAAAAACGCTCTTTGAGCCGTGCTTCGTTAACACGTTTATAAGCGGTTAGTTTTTTCTCGGATACAGAAGCCAGTGTCATCTCCCTTTTGCCCGGTGGACCGTCGGCGCGGGCCACGTGCCACCCAGCCAGAACCATCGCGGCCCGGGCCCTGGTGGCCGAGCAATAGGTGCCCAAAACCGCCTGCTCTGATGCCTTCCGGATGAGCTTCTGAAACACCTCAAGAGTCCACATGTCCGGATTGACATCGGGTGAAAACGCGTCATGGAAAAAGAAATCGGCATCCTCTCCACGGGTGATATCCCAGTCCAAAAAATCGCCGTGATAAACATGCAAAGAGGTGTTGCCGAACTGGCCGGAATGTGTTTGGCCTGGTGTGCTTTCCGCCAGTTTACCGGAAAAATGGAGAAGCTCCGCCGACAACGATCCCGCTTGAGGGAAAAGATCCGAAAAATTCAGAGCACTCATGAGTTCTTGGGGAACCGGGTATTTTTCGACACTAAAAAACCTGACCTTCGATCCGGATTTGCATTCCTTTCGCAGCGACTCAAGCATCAGAACATGAAATCCGGTTCCGAATCCGGTTTCAACGACGGTGAAATCAAGCTGATCCTGCAGTGCCCTGATAACGCCGGTCTGCTTAAAAAAAACATGACGGCTTTCCGTGTATGCGCCGGCCCGGTTGTGGTAGCACTGGTTGAACCGGGTGGAAAAGAGTGTGGGAGACCCGTCTTCGGTTATCACTATTCTGGCTGCATTTGAGGATTCAGAGCTGCAGCCGTAGAGTCGACTGTTGTAATCGGGAGAGCCTCTTTTGCCATCAGAGAGCCGATGGTCGTGATCCGTCCGCGAAGTCATGGTGTGTCTTGAAACTGAAGGAGAGGAAGCACCTGTCTTTTATAATCCAGAAGAGCGCTTCGACCCTTTTCGGTCAGAGCGGCCACTTTTTGGGTTCGGGAGCCATGGGTCCGGGTATGTGTGCTGATGTAACCGGCTTCTTCGAGTACTTGTAGCTGTATGCCCAGATTCCCGTCGGTAGCGTTCACGGTATCCTTCAAATTGGAAAAATCGATTTCTTCCGAGTAGGCGATGGACGAGAGCATGGCCAGGCGCAACCGGTTATGGATGATCTTGTCGATTTTTTTGTAGTCAAATACTATGTATTTGGGTCTTCGCATAACAGTTTGCCATTGAATCGGTTGTTATCAGGTATAGCCGGGGAGTTGATTTGCCGTTTTGCCGGGTGAGGATCGGAGAGTCAACCCGGCTTTTTCACAGGAATTCATCCCGAAGCCGTAAAATTTGTATCTTCCCACAGTTTTGCAAGAAATTGAAACAATTAAAAATTTTTTTTATGAGTGTTCTAGTCGTTGGATCTGTTGCCTATGACGGGATAGAGGCTCCGGCCGGCAAGGTGGATCGCACCCTGGGCGGATCCGCAACCTATATTTCACTTTCGTCGCGGCTGCTCACGCAGCCCGTCCGCCTGGTCGGGACCGTTGGGTACGATTTTGATGACGCTG
>SLHZ01000300.1 GCA_007135895.1 Balneolales bacterium
CCGCAAGTTTGCTGAAACCAAAATGGCGTTGCCTGTAGCTTTTGGGCGCACGATTGAAAACGAGGTTTTCATGGTTGACCTTGCGAGGCTGCCACACTTGTTGATGGCGGGGGCCACCGGCTCTGGAAAAACCGTCGGAATCAATACGATTATTACATGTCTGCTTTACAAGTGTCATCCGGATGATCTGAAATTTGTTATGATTGATCCGAAAAAAATTGAGTTGTCATTGTTTCGGCATATTCAGAAACACTTTCTGGCAACCATGCCAGGGGCATCCGAGCCCATTATTACCGACACGGCAGATGTTCTGCAGGTATTGAACAGTGTGTGCAAGGAGATGGACGCCCGATACGAACTGCTGAAAATGGCACAGGTTAGAGATATTGCATCTTATAATCTCAAGTTCAAAGAAAGCGGATTGGAAGCGGATTTGGGGCATCGTCATTTACCATACATAGTTGTGGTGATTGACGAGCTTGCCGATCTGATGCTGACGGCCGGAAAACAGATCGAAGAGCCGATTGCCCGACTGGCACAACTTGCCCGGGCCGTTGGGATTCATCTTGTGGTGGCGACTCAGCGTCCTTCCGTCAATGTTATAACCGGAACCATTAAAGCCAATTTCCCCGCTCGAATTGCTTATCAGGTGGCATCGAAAATCGACTCAAGAACAATTCTTGATACCATGGGTGCCGATCAGCTCGTTGGTAGGGGGGATATGCTTTACAATGGTGGCGGCGCCAGTATGATTCGATTGCAAAACGCCTTCGTCTCTACCGAGGAGGTGGAGCGTATTAATGCTTACATTGGCAATCAGCTTGGATATGATCACCCGTACTATCTTCCTGAAATCGAAGATCAAAACGGATCAGGGGGAGTCCTGGAAAAAGGGGAGAGGGATGACCTTTTTGAGGAAGCCGCCAGACTTCTGGTTTTGCACCAGCAAGGATCCGTCTCCCTGTTGCAGAGAAAACTCAAGCTTGGTTATAATCGTGCCGGTCGTTTAATAGATCAACTGTTTGCCGCGGGGATTGTCGGACCTTACCAGGGTAGTACGGCCCGTGAAGTTCTGGTGGAAAATGAGGAAGAACTGGAGGCTCTGCTGCGTGAGTTGGATGATTAAAAAGCCGTCCGGAATAATCAACATCACCCTCAAAAAGGGTTTCTTGGCCCCGGGGCTGCATCTTGCAGTCTTCCTGATGTTTTTTTCAAGTTTCCCCGTATCGGTTTTTGGCTCAGGTCCGGCTTCCGGCCTGATACCGGTAGGAATGCCCGCTGAGCTTGTAAAGCTGCAGGAAAAGTTTGAAGCCGGTATCCTGCTTCAAGCCCGATTGTCTCATGAATTTCAGGACTCCTACACCGGGGAAATCCAGCGTGTGGAAGGATGGATCTGGGTTTACAAAGACAAATACAGAATTGAGACGGAGCACCAGGTTCTTCTGATCGACGGAACCATATCAAGAGTCTACAACAGGCAGCAAAACACACTTCTTATAAGTGACTATGATGCCGAGGATGACGACTTTGCCCCGTCACGTTTTTTTAATTTGGCAGAAGAGCGGTACCAGGTATCTGATGTTCAGCGAGACAGAGATATGGTCAGGGTGGAGATAGAGGCCCTTGACCCGTTTGACGTCTTTACAAATGTCACCATAGTAATACAAAAAAACCTGGTGCCCGTAGAGGTCTTCGCTGTAGATCAGATGCAAAACAGCATGAGAACCATCTTCAAACAAGCCAGTTTCCACGAATACGACGCCTCTTTTTTTCAATATGCTTTTCCCGATGATGCAGAGATCATCGATTTGAGATAAGAGTTCTTCTATGAAAAAGTATCTGCGTTACTTTTTGAGTGTTTCTATTGCCGGAGTGTTTTTGTGGCTGGCGTTTCGCAATGTGTCCTTTGGCGAGGTTCGGCTGGTAATGAGTACACTTACCTGGTACTGGGTTCTTCCCTATTTATTTATCTCACTATTCAGCCACTACTTGCGGGCTGAGCGATGGAAGCTCTTCATTGAACAAGAGGGTGTCAGAACAAACAGGCTGACGCTCTTTACGGGTGTCATGCTGGGCTACATGGTCAATTATGCAGTTCCCCGGCTTGGAGAGCTTTCTCGATCGGTCTATGTAGGGAATAAAGAAGAGCTCAGCCGATCCAGGCTGGTTGGAACGGTGGTATTGGAGCGAGGGTTGGACCTCCTGGTATTGCTGGTGCTGGTTTTGGTTGTTTTCTTTTACATTCTTTCTGATATCTCGGTCATCGCACCAATAGTCGGATCGGAGACGATCCTTTTATTGACGTGGGTCTTGAGTATGGACGGAGTCCTCTTTTTTTTCCTGTTTCTGGTGTTTTTTCTCTTGGCTCTGATCGGTTTGTACTATATGGTGGTTTTGCTGAGGCGGTGGCTGCCTTTTTTTTCACACCTTTTTGATCTCATAACTGATATTTCAAAAAAATTTTTCCAGGGACTTCTGAGCATATCAAGGATTAAGAACTGGCCCCTGTTCCTTTTACTTACGGCCGGGATATGGTTTTGCTATGTCATCATGACGTATATACCATTTGTGGCATTTAATCTGCATGTATTGTTTGATCTTGGATTCCGCGAAGCATTTATCATTACGGTGATATCGGCGATGGGGATAGCCTTGCCATCGCCGGGTGGAATCGGAACCTACCACTGGCTGGTTAGCAGGTCGCTTTTTTTGCTTTTTGCTGTTCCCGAGGCAGTGGGAGCGGCATATTCCATCGTTTCTCATCTGGTTCCCATGATCATTATTTTAATGATTACACCACTATTGCTTATGATCGAACAAAGTGGAATGTTCCCGGGAAACAAAAAGCAGCCACAGCAACACAATCTAATGGCATGATAGTACTCGCATCCGAGTTGACATTTTTTTTACCTTCCAGGCGTTATTGGTTTTTTCCCCAATTCGAAAAGACCGGGTTTCGTATGTTGCAAATTATTTTTCGGATTACCGCACTCTGCCTGCTGGTGGCCAGACCTGTTATGGCTCAGCAGGAAGATCCCTCTTCATTGTTGCCCGAAATTGATCCGCAGGACATTGAGATAAGAGGTGACTTCGAAGTTCGTTTCCAAGGGCTTGCCCGTCAGCCTATTTTGGGTTTTTCTCCACGGCCGGCTGTTTTTCGAGTAGATCCGGCCCGCATGCCTTTTCTTGAAACCGATGATGAAATTGTTTCAGCGATCCCAATCAGCGACCTTGAACCTGCGCTTAAACCGCAGAAGCAGTTCCTCGTATTCTCAGAACGGAGCTCCATCTATGTCAAAGGCGGATTTGGCAGATTTTTTTCCCCCGAGTTTATCTTTGCAGGCGAGATGCCCTTGCGTCCGGGCGAGACTTTGATCATTAGTCTTGACCACTTGTCCTCAGCCGGCAACCGTGACTTTAGTTCTTTCAGGGATCTGAACTCAGAAGTTCAATGGTCGTTGCAAAAAGGCCGGAACCGCTATGATGTGGGTTTATACGGCTTGAATGCCTTTAATTATTCTCCTATTCCCACAGATACCACAGAACTCGCTTTGCCAGGCGCTGTTAACTTGTCTGACTTGCGAATGGATCCACAACGGCTAACGGTGCAGGCCTATGGGGCCGAAGTCCAATGGCAGCGATTTGTGACCCCCTGGCGTGGCTGGAGAGTGAATGCCGGGGCACATCATTTCAACAACGATTCCCCGCTGCGTACAGGCGAGAAGGGGAGTGCCTCGGAGAATCGATATGATATCAGGGCACTTCGTTTTTGGGAAGGTGGTGCCGTGGAGCAGGTGTTTGGAATAATGCTGCGCGCTGCCGGATCGGTCTATGATACCGGATTGGCCGGCGATCAGTACTGGCTTACGAACAGCATGTCCGCCCGCTATGACCATTTGTTTGGTAATGGACACAAACTGGAAGCCCGACTTCGGCTTTATCAGTTGTATGATCCGGTGAATAGCTTTGACATGTATTTATATCCGGATATCCGTTACCGATATGGCGGGATGCGCAGGTTTCATGGCAGCTTCCGAATCCAGGGCTATGTGAAAGAGCCGGATCTGAAAGAGCTCTATCAGGGTAACCGGTTTTTTCTGCAGAACGGAAAAGAACTCGAACACGAGCGGGGTTTGAATATCGCATTGCATGGTGGCATCAGACTAACCCGCCAGTTTTTGGTTTACACTGGGTTGGATTATTGGCAGTTTTATAATAGCGGCTACTATGATACCCTTGACCGGTTGCAGTCGCCATACTATTCCTATCTTTATACCGATGATGCACTGAGAGTTGAATGGTATCAGGGTATGGCTTTGGCACTACCCTTCTGGAGCAGCAAGTTGTCACTGGAAACAGGCCTGAACTATTCATCGATAGAAAGCGATGATGTTGAAACAGGTGTAATACCGTACACTCCCCGATGGCAAGGGACCATGCGCGCCCATATGAAACCCTTATCCATGCTTCATTTCTCAGTTTGGTTTGATTACACGGGAAAAAGGAAAACAAGCCGAACAGAAGAGACCCTGGATGGCTTTTTTCAACTAGCTGCAGAGGCAAACCTGAGGTTGCACGATAATTTGGGTATTTATTTCAAAGCGCTTAATATGTTAAATCAGGATTATGAAGTGTGGCAGAACTATCTTGAGCAACCTTTACAGTTTTTTGGAGGCGTAACCCTACATTGGTGATCTATTATGGACAAAACACAATCGGACCAACACATAGTGAGCATAATAAACCGGCTGCTAAAGAATCACAAGGAAGTTGCCATTAAGGGCCTGGGTACATTCTCTGTAGAGCACCTTCGGCAATCTCCGCGACAGGAAAAAGACGGAAGTATCATGATTACCCCGCCTTCTGATGTCATTAAATTCAAACCTGAGAAAGAGGACCGGTCATGAAAGTATCACACGCAGATCTGCAAAAAATGGTCGCTGAGGTCGGCGGCATGGATATTTTGCAAGCGGACAAGTATTTGAGGGAGTGGGCAGATCAAATCCAAAAAGAAGCCGCTGAAAAAGGATACTGTGAAATACCAGACCTTGGGACCTTCGCCTTTGAAGACGATGAGTTGCGTTTTGCTCCGGATAAAACACTGGCGCTGGAAGTGAATCGCAAATATGCCGGATTGAAACCGATAGATATTCAACCGGCGTCCGCCAGAAAACTGGATTACAAGCTGGAGAAACCAGAGGTCTCCGAAGATCCTGCGGCGGCGCAAAAAAAGCCGGACCCAATGCCCGGTGAAGCAGAGGATATCCCTGAAGAGCCCCTTGTGAAAGAAACGATTGAAGAAGATGAACAAAAGGAAGCGGATCACCTTTCGGAGGCTGACCCTGGAACCGCAGCGGATCATGGAGTTGAACCCGTGGCAGAGCCCGATGCAAAACCTGCAGAGGATCTCGAAGTTGAACCGGCAATAGAACGCGATACAAAACCAGCAACAGAACCCGGAGAGAAACCAGAGGAAAAAGAATTGGAACAACCAACGGTAAAAGACGACACACCCAAAGCTTGGAAGAAACCGGAAAAAGAGAGTCCGATATTATGGCACTGGCTGTTGCCGGCCGCGGCGGTGGTTATCCTGGCCGTTTTACTTTTTTTCCATTTTGATGGTCTCAGAATGGATCGTGACCTTTCTGAAAGACCGGTGACAGAACCGGCATTGCCGGTTGCGCCAGAGCCTGAAGTTGCAGAGGTTCGACCGGTTGAGCCGGATCCGCCATCACCCTGTGGCCTCACGGGGCCAGCCGAGGAGCTTTTGCACGGATCTTATACGATTGTGCTGCACTCAATTGCCAATGAAAGAAGAGCACGAATTGAGAAGGATCGTTTTGAAGAGCAAGGCTACAAGGCTACTTTATGGCAAGCCCGTCTTCCGGATGGTACGCGAACATGGAGAATTGGTGTGGGGCAGTTTGAGTCTGTTGACCAGGCACAGGCCTCTCTTTCAGAGCTGCCGGAGCCCTATCGGAGCAATAATTTCATTATTCGTATCCGGTAATTATAAGTCCGGTATTTAGCCGGAACCGCGGGTCATTAGCTTAAAATAAAATTCGGGCCGATTGAAATAACGTGTGATACAAACGACAATTACACTAACAGTAAAAAAGACATACGAAAGCAAATAACGTATTATGACTATGGCATACTTCCTTTCTGGCGCCTTGTTAATTCAAAACAATGCTTTGCCGGAAGCTTCGGATCTGCTTATGGCAGAGGGCGAAAAAATCTCGCTTTTTCAAATGCTCATGGAGGGCGGACTGGTAATGGTTCCCATTGCCTTTTTGTCTCTGCTTGCCATATATGTGATCGCGGAGCGGTGGCGGGTTTTGAATAACTCAAAAATGGACAATCAGGGTTTTCTCGACAAACTGGAGGAGATACTCAAGAACGGGGACATGAAGCGCGCTCAGGCTTATTGTGATGAAATGGACAAACCGTTTTCACGCATTATGAAGCAGGGAATAAAGCGCCTTGGCAGGCCCATTCAGGATATTGATGATGCCATTAAGCATGCCGGAAAAAGAGAAGTACACCTGCTCGAAAAAAAAATGGACTGGCTGGCGACTATTGCCGGTGTAGCACCGTTGCTGGGTTTTCTTGGTACCGTTACCGGAATGATTCAGGCCTTTCAGCAGATTCAGACACTTGAGGGAAATGTTAATCCAAGTGTGCTGGCCGGAGGTATTTGGGAGGCTCTCATAACAACCGCATCGGGCCTCGCCGTTGGGATAATCGCCTATGGTTTTTATAACTATCTATTGGGACGAATGAACCGGATGATTTTTGATCTCGAAGATTCTTCCAGTGAGTTCATAGAGTTGCTTCAGAAGCCTGCCACCCCGCAAAAAAACAAGTTCTAATGAAATTTCGGAGCGAAAGCGAAGTAAAAAAACCAATGGCGCTGTTTGCGGCTGCCGGCCTGACAGACATTGTTCTGCTTCTGCTGATTTTCTTTTTGCTTACTTCCTCCTTTGTAACCCATTTTGGGATTCGTGTCGATATTCCACGAGCGGAAACGGCGGCGGTGACCGAACAGCAGCATATTACAGTTACAGTCAGCAGCGACGGAAGTTTTTATGTAATGGGAGAGCGGGTGCCCAAAAACAATGTCGCTTCTTCAATAAGGGAGCAACAATTGGAAAAACCCGGGGCCACCCTGGTGATCCGAGCCGATAAAAATGCAATAATCGATGATGCTGTACACGTTATGAATATCGGTAAGGCGTTGAATCTAAATATCGTAATGGCTACCGAAAGGGCAAGCCGGTAACATGGTACAATCTATCTCCAGTGAAGAGCGGTTTGGACTGGCCGTAACTGCGGGTGTCCATTTGTTAATGCTCGTTCTGGCCCTCTTGCTGGCCAGCCGCCCGCAGGCCATGGAGCGAACGGCCTTTATCGAAGTAACTCTGGGCGAGTTTCAGGATGGGACTGTTGCCGAGCATGCCCGCCAGGAAGAAGAACCGCAGCCGGCACAACCTGAGCCCGTTACCGTTCCCCGTGAAGAGCCCGAGCCGGAACCCGGACCGGATCAGGTTGTTCAACCGGAGCCTGTTCCGGAAGAAGCCACCAGCAAGGTTGAACTGCCTGAGCAGGATCAGGAAATTGATGCCGATATTCTTCCTGTTCCGGAACGCGATGACCATGAGACAGAACTGCAGGAGCCTGCTCCAGAGCAACAAGAGCCGTCAAAACAAGAAACGACGGTTCATCCCGATGAGTCAGAACAAGATGGAGAGCAACAAAGTGGACGGATTCGTGGCAGTAGCGGCAGGGTGGACGCCGATCATGGTTCGGCGGCAGACCCTATTCGATCAGCACCGTTTCAGCTGGAGTGGGAAGGAGAGATCAATCGTGCACCCCTGATTCAGCCTCTGCCTGAGTTTGTAACCCAGACCGAGGCGGTCATATCCATCCGTTTTGAAGTACGACCGGACGGCTCCGTGGGCAGACTGCAGCCCCTGATCAAGGCCCATCCGGAACTGGAGCGGGAGGTGCTGCGTACACTCAGGACCTGGCGCTTTTCAGAATTGCCGGCCCATCTGCCCAGGGAGTCCCAGTTTGGGACCATTACTTTCCGTTTTGTTTTGGAATAGTAACCGGTGGACACTCCCAGATCTGTTCCGAATATTCGCGGATCGTTCTGTCGGAAGAAAACTTGCCCATTCTGGCAACATTGAGAATGGCCATTTGCATCCACTTCTTCTGGTTTCTGTAGACAGCTTCAATCTCTTTTTGCTGGTTGCAATAAGATTCAAAATCAGCCAGAACCATGAAGTAATCTCCTTCATCAAGAAGCGCACGAATTATCGGATGGAAAAGCCCGGGTTCATCCGGCTCGAAAAAACCATCGCGAATCTGATTCAGGACCTGACTTAACTCGGGATTTTTGTCATAGTAGTCTCTGGGATTGTACCCCTCTCTTCTCTTTTGTTCCACTTCCTCATCATTCAAACCAAAAATAAAGATGTTATCCTCACCAACTTCCTCGCGGATTTCTATATTGGCCCCATCCAAAGTTCCAATGGTGAGTGCTCCGTTAAGTGCGAGTTTCATGTTTCCTGTTCCGGAAGCCTCCATTCCGGCCGTGGAAGTC
>SLHZ01000196.1 GCA_007135895.1 Balneolales bacterium
AGCAGAAGGACTCTCTCCGGAAAAGGTGGTTGAAGCCGTGACCAAAGCACTGGAGGATGGGGAGAAAAAAACCGGGGTTAATGCGAGGGTTATTCTCAGCACATTACGGCATTTTGGTACTGCGCAGAGCCTGGAGACGGCGGAACTGGCCAAAAAATTTCGAGGAAGACATGTCGTGGGTTTTGATATTGCCGGTGACGAAGCAGGTTTTCCTGTGGACTGTCATATCCCGGCGTTCCGGTTTGCCTCTGAAAATAACATTCCCTGCACGGCACATGCCGGTGAAGCAATGGGTCCGGCCAGCATTCGTGAAACCCTGCATCACTTTCGGCCTGTCAGAATCGGTCATGGAGTGCGGGCGATTGAAGATCCCGGTCTGCCTGAGGAACTCAAAAAAAGAAAGATCCACCTGGAAGTGTGTCCGACCAGCAATATCCAGACCAATGTGTTTGAATCCATGTCTCAACACAGTGTGGACAGGCTGTTCCGGCATGGGGTCTCATTGAGCATCAATACCGATTCACGGACCGTTTCCAATGTCAGCCTGAGCGATGAATACCGTACTCTTAACCGCTATTTTGGTTGGGGTATCAATGAGTTCCGGCAATGCAACCTTGAAGCGATTCGCTTCGCTTTTGCCGACGATACCCTGAAAAAAAAGTTGCGTCTTCAAATTGACGATGCCTATGGCTGCTGATGTTTGTGTTTGATGCTACCAGATGGCCACTTCAAACCGCCCTTCCGAGTCGGCAGCTCCGCGAAACATGCCGGGTGAGCTGAAAACCATCGCAATACGGCCGTACCTGTCGACGGCTATGATGCCTCCGTCTCCTTCGTCAAGTTTGCCAAAAATCACCTGCTCGGCTGCCTCTTGAAGAGACACTCCGGTGTATTCCATGATGGCGCATATCTGATAAGCTACGGCATTGCGGATGAATTTTTCGCCGTGACCGGTGGCTGAAACGGCACAGGAATTATTGTCGGCATAGGTACCGGCGCCGATCAGAGGGGAGTCGCCGATACGGCCCGGCATTTTGTTGGTCATGCCGCCGGTCGAAGTGCCCGCCGCCAGATTTCCATGACGGTCGAGGGCGGCCACACCCACAGTGCCCGAGTTACCGGCTGAAGCGCGCTCTTGGGCCCTGTGCAGCTGCTCTCTGCGTCTTTCTGTATTAAAATAGCTGTTATCCACCCGCTCCAGGTCCATCAGACTGGCAAAGTTCTCGGCACCATCACCTGATAATAGAACGTGTCTACTCTCCTCCATAATCTTGCGCGCCATTGTGATCGGGTTTTTTACCGTTCGAATTCCGGCCACGGCCCCGGCGTTCAGATCGCGGCCGTCCATGATGGAAGCATCGAGTTCATGACGTTCTTCACTGGTGAAGACGGCACCTTTTCCGGCATTGAATCGCTCATCGTCCTCCAGGTAGCGGACCACTGCCTCCACGGCATCCAGGCTGGTGCCTCCGGCATCGAGCAGTTCATATCCGATACGCAGGGCATGGTCAAGAGCATTCAGATAGCCGTCACGGGTCTCCGGATCAATATCTTTGGAAATCACACCCGCTCCGCCGTGAAGGGCTATGGCGAATGCTTTTTGTTCGGTCGTTTCGGGAATCCCCTTTTCCGTAACAGGGGAATAATGGTCGGAATCTGTGCCGCATGACGAAATGACGGTCACGGAGAGAAGCAGAAGAACCGGAATTAGAAGAACCGGGTGAAAGTAGTGAAAGGATTTTCGAACCATGGATCTGTCAAAGGTTTGGTGAGAATTTGTTAGGCTGGGATACTCCATGCTAACTTACATGACATCATCTACTGTATCATCATCTGTCATGATAACAACTGCTATGACATCGTCTGTTATATCAGCATCTGTTATGGCATGGACTGTCATGATTTCAATATATTGAAATGCCGGATTCCTTTTTTTTAAAAACCGGACCACCCGGGTTGGCGGGACATAAAAAAATTCTGATGAGACCTCCGCTCCCGGGAGTCGCGTCTGCCATGGCTTTTTTCCACCGCTGCAGTGGCGATATGGCGCCGTTTATGGCTTATTTTCGCCACTTTTGGACTACTGTGTATGAAAAGGACTTTGAACAGCGGCCCTGTATGCCGGAACGCGGATACTGGCATGTTATTTGTCGATTTTTTGTCATCAGGATCCAACCTTGATGCCAGTTTCACGTGAACGAATGATTACGTGATGGAATCACTGATACCAATTTCACGTGAATGAATGATTACGTGATGGAATCGTTTCAGGCTCGAAAATAATGTGAACCAATAATTACGTTAACGTTTAGTCGGATTAGGTAATGAGACTGTTCTTTTTGATTTTGCTCTTTCTTGCTGCCACGGCCTCGACACTCCGTGCGGGTGAATACGAGGAACCGCTGGCCGATCAGCTGCGTGAACGGTTCAAGTCGGAACCTTTCAGCCTGGGAATTCTCCTTCAGGCACAGGGTGCTTTTTCATTAAGGGATAATGACTTTAATGGCGGACATGCCTGGGATCTTGGCTCTACCCGGATCGATTTCCGGGGAACGGTGGATCGGGATTTTACCTACCGGGTCCGGGTCTATTTTCTCAGCCAGCAGCAGAGCATTGATGCCAGGATAGGCTACCGCTTTTCGGATCAGTTTCAGATCATCGCCGGTGCTTTCAAGCCCTACATGAGCAGGGAACTCGATCCCAGTCCGGCCAACCTGCATTTTGTGCGGCGTGCCCGTTTGGTGGGAGCCATGATGAATACCCTGGAAATCGGCATGTCGGCCATCGGTGAGTTGGGTAGCTTTCAGTACCGATTGGGGATGTACAACGGCGATGGTGTTTTCGGTATCACCCGGCCCAATGACAACCGTTTCCTGTACACTTCCCGTTTTTCCTATGGAGTTGCTCTCGGTGAGCACCAGAAGATGGAGCTGGGGATCAATGCGTCCATCAATCAGTCCCGGGCCGAGCGGGTAGGTAATACGGGACTGACTTCAGCCGGTGACCGGCTTATTTATGGGGGCTATGCCGACTACGACAGCCGTCTGATTTTCGTGACAGCCGAATATATGCAGAGCCGATTCGACGCGGTTGATTTCGGGGGAAGCAGGGAGACCATAACAGGCGTGTATACCACACTGGGTTTTAAGGTGGATCCCCGCAACGAAGCACTGATCCGGTGGGATCATCTGGGTTTTGATCTGAGAGGGGACCGGTCGGAGCGTTTTCTCCTGGGCTGGAACTACTATCCCACCAGTCTGGTCAGCTTCCGGGTGAATGCGCTCATGGAATTCCGTGAGGATGAAAAAACCCAATTCGGCCTGACCGGTGTCTTTCAGTATCACTTCTGAAATAGGGAGGAGAAGTAGGGAGGAGAAGTAGGGAGGAGCGGTTCATTCAGAAATACCGGGTCAATCCGATACCCAGATAAAAACCCGGCCTGTCGATCCGGAGGGTGGCATCGATCCGCATCATCATGAAGAGGTTGTTGATGGAGATCCCTGCTTCATGGCGCCATTGATCTTCGTATAACAGCAGACCGGAGAACTGGTTTTGTGTTGAGCTGTCAATCCATGTCCGTCCGTGAGCGCCCGCTACAATCAACCCGATGCCGTTATTGACCGCCCGTCTCATTCCAATAAGCTCGAATGGCACCGTTCTGAAATTATGCTCCCAGAAAAGAGCCACACCTTGCTTGCCCTCCAACCGGCGATTAGGAGAGGAACGGAAGACACCGAAAGGTGTCCAGCCGGTCAGACTTCCGTCTATGCCCATGAAACGCTGAACCGGCAGTGATCCGCCTGACACAAAACCGCGAAATCTTACATCCAGTGTATTGGGGAGCAGTCGCCGTGAAAGGAAGGTGTTGATGCGAAGGTCTGCCTGGCCTTCCAGTCGAGTAAAGGAAAAATCAGAGTCGAACAGATCACGATTGGAATGCTCCAGTGACAGCCGGAGGCTGTTACCTCCAATGACGTTAAAAGGTACGGGCGATGAGCCTGTTGAAAGGTCGATCCGAATGGATCGCAAATTGCCCTCATCAACGGGTATGTTTTCACGCTGAATAAAACCACCCGGAAGGGAGTAGTTGGTCGCTTTCTCAAGGCTCCGGTGGTGTTCGTAGAGGACCCTGATTTCGGGTTTCATCCCCGCTATCCGGAATCCGGGAATAAATCTTACCCCGGTTTTTTCCGAATGATAATAATCGAAATAGTCAGGAAACCCGAGTAGAGGTGCTATGGAAGTAATAGTACGGCCATAATGTTCTGTCGCTGTACGATTAATGGCGTTGTTTTCATGCCGGATTCCGATTTCGTATCCTCTGAATCGATAGGAGATGCCACCACCATAGCCCACATGCTCCTGTCCGGTACTGAAACCGGCCAAAACTTCCAGCGTTATGCCGGCTTTGGTTTGAAATTCCGGACGCAATCCTGCATACAGGGACTCTACCCGGTTATATCGCAGATCGGGTTTGAAAGAGAAGCCGAGCCTTCCTGCTGAACCGGAGAAGGAACGGACGCCCCCACCAACACTTATTGAGCCCCCGTCTTGCTCCGTGTTCATAAAGCGGGACAAAAAACCTCTTGGTTCAAATGCCTGTGCAAAAGACAGGGTGCTGTCGATCTCATCATACGCGATGGACTCACGATGTGACAGGGGAATTGCGGGGGGACGGTCGCTGAACCGGATATTTTGTTGCAGGGATGTGGTATCGGTTGTTATAAACCGCGATAGCCGGTAGAGCGAATCGGGAACCGGTATGTTGACTTCATAACTGGAAATGGCGGCAAGCTGACGGAATAATATCGGTGGAAATCGCAATCCCGGTAAAGCAATCTCTATCTGACCTTCGACCCGGAAATCGACCGGCAGCCAGAAATCAGTCCCATAGTTGTCGAAACTTTGCTGATAGGCCAACTGAAAATCTTTGATAGGAGGCGGGAAAAAAACGGCTTCATTGGGGGTTAGATTTACATCCAGCAGTGCGTACTCACCACCCAGTACCGTGATGGTTCCTTCAAACAGCGGTTGCAGTCGACGCCTGGGTGAAACGGCCAACTGGTATATCCGGTTATCTTCAACTTCCCACTGTTTTACAATACGGAATGAATAATGATCCAGGGCATCGGGATGGGTCACACCGATGATCTGAAAATCACTGATATTCAGTTGATCATCGTAGAAGTTTGGCAAATAGCTTGAGCCGGCAAAATTTTGTTCGGGCAAAATATTGGCAGTTTGCCGTTTGTCGGTAATGACTTCCCGGGCGCCTTGTTCATGATGCCACCAACTTGTCGAATAGGTTTCGCTGATCGAGATAATGCCTTCATCATTACTCAAAATCTGCCGCGTGTACGCATCGGCTTTCCAGGACTCCAGTTTTTCGCGCCATATTGGTTTACGTTCAATTACGCGCTTCATGATACGTATGGCGGGATCTTCGTCGGTAATTACTACTTCCTCCATCATGAAGACAGCCGGAGTTAACCGGATCTCAAGGCCGGAAGCAGGTCGTTCCATTACAACGGCTTTACTCTGGTATCCGACAAACCGGAAGATGAGTGTTACCGGATAAAAACCGGGATCGACGGTAAATTCACCGTCTTCATTGGTAATGGTTCCGCTGTAAGTCCCGTCAATAATGATATGTGCTCCCGGAAGGGTTTCTCTCGTTTCACTGTCGACAAGCGTTCCGTTCAATGATGAGGCTTTCTGGGCGTGTAATGACAGATGAAAGAGAAACGAAATGCTGAACAACCAAATGCTGAAAATCAGAATTACAAGACGGGTTGTATGGTTTAATTCAGACAACATACCGGAATGACAGAGTGCAGGGCTAAGATTTTGCGGGGATGACAGCGTGCGGTTTAGAAGGAGTGTGGGGATGACAGCGTGCGGGGATAAGATTGTACGGGAATGACAGCGTTCGGTTTCGAGAGAGCGCCGGAATAAAAGTAAAAGTTGTTCAGTTGGAGATATTTACCAAAAAATAAGCCATTTTCAGCGAAAAATAAGAGGGTGACAGGTCGATAACAGACCTGTCTGAAAGTTTGATTATCTTTCTTTCGTTCAACGATCCTCAAAACGCCGCGCTGCTGATCCTATCACTTTGAACACAGCATCCTTAAAACATTGCGTTATTGCACCTATTACTTGAACAAAGGGTATCTATCACCTATGATGTTATTTAACAAAGCTGTCACACCTTCTATTTTCGCCCTATTCCTGCTGCTGCACGGATGGGGCCCTGTTGCAACCTCTCACCAGCAGGCCATGGCCTCCGATGGTGACACCATCACCTATCTTCAGATCGACTACCTTGCCGTCCAACCCGCCGATCTCGCCGATTTTCTTGAGCTGCAGGAGGAGGTTTGGAAACCGGTCCAGCAAAAACGGTATGAAGAGGGCGTTATCACCAACTGGTCGCTGTACGAAACCCTGATAACGGGTCCAACCGCATCGTATAATTTTGTGGCCGTCACCACTACCCGGGTGTATGCGGAGCTTTTCGGACACGATCCCGGTTTGCTTCGCGCTCCGCTTCGAAGCCACTATCATATCGTTAAAAGCGAAATCTGGCGAATGGAAGGTGCTGCGCTGCCGGCACAAGCCACCGGTCCGAAGGGTCTTTATGTGACCAAGAACTACATGGATACCAGAGGTGGAAGCGGCGAACATGCCGAAATGGAGCTCGACTTCTGGCGTCCCATTCACCATGTCCGCATTGAGCAAGATATTCTAAACAGCTGGGTCATGTACACGCTGTTGAAACCGGGCGGATCATCGCGCCGTTACAACTACAGCACGATTGACTACTATGACAGGCTTGCCGATATCGAGGGTTCGGTAGGCATGGAACTGGCCCGCATTGCGCATCCGGAACTCAGTGACAGGCAGCGCTCCGATTTCTTCCGCCGGACGGGGGACTCACGGACCGCCTACAAGACAGAGATGTGGCGCGAAATGATGCGGGTTGGTGAGTGAGACGATCGGGTGATTATCCCCGGAACCCTACAGTTTGTTGATCATGCTGGCCAGGAAGCCGGCCCCGAACCCGTTGTCGATATTGACCACGCTTACGCCACTGGCGCAGCTGGTGAGCATGCCCAGCAGTGCGGAGATACCCCCGAAGTTGGCTCCATACCCCGAACTGGTGGGTACGGCAATCACCGGTTTGTCGACCATGCCTCCCACAAAACTGGGCAGCGCCCCTTCCATGCCGGCGATCACGACAATGGCCCGCGCCTGGCGTATCACATCCAGATGGTCATACAGCCGGTGGATGCCGGCAATACCCACATCGTAACATCGATCCACCTTATTGTCGAACAGCTCCGCCGTAACTGCGGCCTCTTCGGCCACAGGGATATCCGTGGTTCCGGCCGTGACGATGGCAATCCGGTGCTCCCCGTATTCGGGCTCTTTTTTTCGGATGGTAATGCAGCGGGCCATCTCATGGTGGACCGCCTCGTCGGTGACCTCCGTAACGGCATGGTATATCTCCGGGGTTACGCGGGTGGCCAGGATGTTATTGTCGCCGGTCAGCATGTACTCAATGATATCGCGGACCTGTTCCGGGGTTTTGCCCTGGCCGAAAATCACTTCCGGGTAGCCGGTCCTGAGCTCACGATGGGTATCGATCCTGGCAAAGCCGAGATCCTTGTAGGGAAGATCGGAGAGCCTGTTCAGTGCCTCGTCAACGGATGTCTGGCCTTCACGGACATGGTGAAGCAATTCTTTGAGTGTCTTTTTATCCATGGAGTATGATGGGAAGTATGATGGGGAGTGTGTTGGGAATTAGGATCGTGTTATTTCGGATGATATAAAGAAAGGGTATTCGGAAGGAAGATTGTAAGCGGTGTTCAAGTAACAAGAGTTGACTTTCGGGATTGCTTTTTTTTTGATCCAATCGGTTGCAATGGTCAGGCATCGTTTGCCGGTCGGCGGTCCATGTTGCCGGTTCGGTATCCTTCGGGGTCGATGGAGATCTGCTTGAAACCCAGCTGAAGAAGTTTGCCGGTTAATGTCCCTGATTCCAGTTCTTTTTGGAGCCGGGCGGTCAGTTCCGCGTCAACTTCAATCCGTGCCAATTCGTCGAACTTGCGGACCCGCACCTGCCGGAAGCCCATGTCGGAAAGAATGGTTTCGGCCTCTTCAATCATGGCAAGGTCTTCCAGACGGATTTCGGTGTGGTAGGGCAGGCGGGTCAATAGACAGCTGTTCGATGGTTTGTTCCAGATTGCCAGACCATGCTTTTTGGCCAGATAGCGGATTTCCATTTTGGTCAGACCGGCCTCTTTCAACGGGCTGCGAACACCCAGTTCCTGAAGAGCCCGTAAACCGGGACGGTGTTCGCCGGTGTCATCGGCGTTGGTGCCATCGGCCAGTATCTCACAACCCGCATTATCCGCTTCCTGCCGGAAAAGCCGGAAGGTATCGGTCTTGCAAAGGTAGCAGCGATCCGGGGGATTGTTGGCA
>SLHZ01000330.1 GCA_007135895.1 Balneolales bacterium
TCGCAACGTCTGATTTTACTCGCAACGAAAAAAGTCGAATCAAAAATGCTTCAAAAAGCTTCTCAGAAAAACCGCATCATAACACCAGATCAGAGTATCCGCTTTTAAAATAAGAACATCGCAGTTGTTTTTTTCTTGTCATGAAAGAGCCCGGAAATAATCCCCCCATACCCGCAAATGCAGAAAACGGCCTGTATCCGTTGCTGGATTTTCCGGGCTGGTATGCCATTGTGGAGGAGAATCTGGACATGGATGCCGCATCGTTCGCGTTGCGTCATTCCGATAAGAAGGGGATGCCGGTTCGCGCACTGGCCGAGCAGATTCACTGTTATCCCCGTGCCAAAGCCAAATTGGGTCCGTTTCATCTGCCGGGAATGATCTATCTGCAAGAAGCGCTGGAACAGTCTTCCGGATATGCCGTCGCAACCTGGCGCGCCGGCAGGTTCAACCGGCCGGTTATTGCCGATATGACAGGTGGACTCGGTGTGGATACGGCGGCATGGGCATCGGGAGGATCGCTGGTCTATTATTGTGAAAAGAACGGGAACCTCGCGGCCGTGGCCCGGCATAACCACGAGCTGATGGGCCTGCCCGGTAGAATTTTCTATCATTGTGGCGATGCCGGAAGTCTGATCGACGGTAACTGGAACGAAGGGAAATGGCACGCGGGAAAAGCACCTGAAACTAAACCACCAAAACTACTGGATTTGCTTTACCTGGATCCGTCCCGCAGGGTGAGCGGGCGAAGGGTGTACGCTATCGATGAGTGCGAGCCCGCCGTGCTGGAACTACTGCCGTTGATGCGCCGGATCGCCCCGGAATTTCTGATTAAACTGTCTCCCATGATCGACCTGCAGGAACTGGCCAGGCTGATTCCTGAATGCCGGTGGATCGGAGTCGTATCTTGTGATGGCGAGGTCAGGGAAGTCCTGGCGTACGGTGCTTTCGGACCGGGTTCTCCGGATGATGAACCGGTGATCCGGGAAGCGGTCATACTAAATAAAAATGGCACAGTTCAGCACCGGTTTCGAAGTGATGAGTCCCCGGTAAACGGAACTTCCGGTGAACGGCAGCAGAATGACCCTTCGAAACTAACGGCAAGCGGCCGCACCCTGTCAGAGCCCGCGAAGGGCATGAATGCTGAAGCCATGGAGGGCACGACCGATACATCCGGGACAGGCATTGCTGATACATCTGCGAAGGGTACGACTGTCAAACCGGAGGCGGGCATGTGGCTTTTCGTGCCCGATCCCGCCCTTGTCAAGGCGGATATGCTGGACCGGTGCTGTGAGCGATACGGACTGAACCGGATGCATCATAAATCCGGTTACCTGGTCGGCGAAACACCGGTGTCTGATTTCCCCGGCAAATGCCATGAAATCGATTATGTGCTGGACTACAAACCCCGACTCATCCGGAATTGGCTGCCGGGTCAGGACCTGGAAAAGGTACATATCCACGTGAACAGCTTCCCCATGTCCGTGGAACAGCTCTATCGCACCCTGGATTGCCAAATGGGCGAAAAAGGGCATCTTTTTTTTACCCGTACACATGACAGCTCCTATATCATGCTGGTCAGCAGAAAACGAAAATCATTATGAATGCAAAGAAAAAATACCTCATTCTGGGCTCCGGCGGTCAGCTGGGCATGGAATGGTGCGCATGGCTCGAAAAACAGGGTGCCAAATACCGCGGACTGACCCGGAAGGAGCTTGATATCACCTGTCTGGATGCACTGGAAACGCTGCTTGATCTGCAGAAGCCGGACGTTGTGGTGAACTGTGCCGCCTATACCAAAGTGGATCAGGCCGAGGATGAGCAGCAAATGGCAGTGCAGGTAAACCAGAGAGGCCCCGGCCTTCTGGCCCGCTGCTGTGAAAACTCGCCCGAAAAACCGCTGCTGGTCCACTATTCCACCGACTATGTTTTCCCCGGTCGCCTGGCTGACCGCTCCCGCTGGCCCGACGGATATCCCATCGATGCGCCGGCCGAGCCGGTTAACTGGTACGGGCAGACTAAATGGAAGGGCGAAGAGGAGGTGAGGGCGGCATGTGCAAACCATCTGATTCTGCGTGTCTCCTGGCTTTGCGGATCCCATGGGAACAACTTTGTCCATACCATGTTGCGACTGGCCGGAGAACGTGACCATCTGAAAGTAGTGGCCGATCAGTATGGGTGTCCTTCTTTCACAGAACCCGTGACCCGGATCAGTTCTGACCTGGCGGATTCGGGAGAGACGGGTACTTTTCATGTCAGCTCAAACGGTGAAACCAGCTGGTATGATTTTGCGAAAGCCATTCTAAGGGGCCGCAAAGTCCGCATAGATCCGATCACCACCGCCGAATGGCCTACCCGCGCTGCAAGACCCGCATGGTCCCGCCTCGATATCACCGCCTTGGCGGATGTCTCAAGAACACGTATCTTGCCATGGCAGGAAGATCTCGATCTGCTGCTCCGGCAGATTTCCTGAAAACCGGGTCTGCCGGATGTTCTCAACGGGCCCTGATGTATCCGCAATCTAATCAACGGCAATATTATACAGTCAATCGACACCTATGGAATTCATCTCTACCATGCTGGAGGATGTTCTGCTGATACGCCCGAACGTTTTTCGGGATCAACGGGGCTTTTTCACCGAGACATTCCGGCTCAACAATTTTCATCAGGCAGGTATCAGAAAACCATTTGTCCAGGATAACCTCTCCAAATCGGTCCGCAATACCCTGCGCGGCCTGCATTACCAGCTTGTCCGCCCCCAGGCCAAACTGGTCATGGTCACCTCGGGTGAGATTCTGGATGTAGCGGTGGACTTGCGACGCAGCTCATCCACCTTCGGCAAACATGTCTCCTACCGGCTATCGGATAAAAACAATGAGATCCTGTATATACCGGAAGGATTCGCCCACGGTTTTTTTGTCCTGTCGGAGACCGCCACGTTTCAATATAAATGTACCGACTACTATTACCCGGAGGGAGAGCGCGGCGTTCGCTGGAATGATCCGGAGATCGGAATCACCTGGCCGGTTGACGCCCCGATATTGTCAGATAAGGATAAAAACCTTCCTCTTCTGTCGGAGATGAGCGTCAAGGACCTTCCGGGCTGACAAGATCTGTTAACCGTTAATTACCAACTAAATCTGAACCAACATGCGAATTATTGTTACCGGCGGTGCCGGTTTTATCGGGTCCAATCTCATATTGCATCTGCTTGGGCAAGACAAATCCCTGGAAGTGCTGAATATCGACAAGCTGACCTATGCTTCCGACCTTGATTTTTTGAAATCGGTGGAAGGTAATGACAACTATCGTTTTGCGCAGGTCGACCTGGTGGATCGTAAAGCGGTGCATGATATCGTGCGCGAATACCGGCCCGACGGTGTGATGCATCTGGCTGCCGAGTCCCATGTGGATAATTCCATTACCGGACCGGAGCCTTTTGTGCATTCCAACGTACTGGGGACTTTCAACATCCTTGAGGAGTGCCGGCTGCTCTGGATGGAGGATGCCGATGCGTTCGCAAAGAACCGGTTTTTGCATGTCTCTACCGATGAAGTGTATGGCTCCCTGGGATATGAAGGGGTTTTTACGGAAAAAACACCCTATGCGCCCAACTCACCCTATTCGGCTACCAAGGCCGCGAGTGACTTCCTGGTCCGCTCCTATTTCAAAACATTCAAAATGAATGTGGTCACCACGAATTGTTCGAATAACTTCGGTCCGCACCAGCACGACGAGAAACTCATACCAACGGTCATCCGCAAAGCGCTGACTCATGAGCATATCCCCGTGTATGGAAAAGGGGAGAATGTGCGGGACTGGCTTTTCGTCACCGATCATTGCCGGGCCATCGAAATGGTCTATAACAATGGCCGCCAGGGTGAAACTTATATTGTGGGCGGATACAATGAGTGGATGAATATCGACCTGGTCCGACTCATTTGCGATCTCATGAACGAAATCAAAGGCGAAGGTCCGGATGGCGACTACAAAAACCTGATCCGCTTTGTCACGGACCGTGCCGGTCATGATCTCCGCTACGCGATTGATCCGGCCAAAATCACCGGTGAGCTGGGATGGAAGCCGCTCATGAAGTTCGATATGCAGATTCGTGAAACTGTCGAATGGTACATTGAACGCTTTGAGGCAAAGGGACTCTCTAAACCGTCCTGAATCATCCATATCTGTGGAATTCATGCCATTTGACTCCTGGTTCACCAAACCGGATCTTGAGCACCTGGCTTTGACTGCTGATTATCCATACCTGATCCTCAACACCTCACTTTCTTATACCTGATCTGCTTTTTACCATGGCACGACAATTTTGGCTCATGAAATCCGAACCGGATGCCTTCAGCATTGATGACCTGATGGCAATGAAAAAGGGTGTCACCTATTGGGACGGAGTACGCAACTATCAGGCCCGCAATATTATGCGGGATCAGATGAAAATCGGTGACGGCGCCTTTTTCTACCATTCCAATACCAAACCGCTGGCTATCGTCGGCACAATGAACATTGTTTCGGAGTCGTATCCGGATCCCACGCAGTTCGATCCGGACTCGAAATATTTTGATCCGGCAAGTACGCACGACTCACCGCGCTGGATGCTGGTGGATGTACAGTTCACCATGCGCTTTGATCCTCCGGTCACCCGGGAAAGAATCCGGGAAACACCGGGATTGGAGGATATGATGCTTCTTAAAAGAGGCAGCCGCCTGTCCATCCAGCCCGTTACACCGCGGGAATGGCAAATCATCCACCAGCTGGCCGGAGTGGATCCCCTATGAGCAAGACCGGATCCGATGATAGCAGACTGGTTATACGGACCCGCGGCATTGTGCCCATTCAGGACCTTGTCTGTCTGAGGGATTTTGGCGTGATTCGGTCCGAACCGGATTATCCCATTCAGGACGACCAGTTCCAGCCTAATTCGCTGGATCTGCGGCTGGGTACCCATGCCTACCGGGTGCGCTGCAGCTTCCTGCCGGAGAAGGAACGGGTCGAAAGCAAGCTGGAACGCCTCTCCCAGCACTCTTTTGATATCCGCAACGGTGCCGTACTCGAGCAAAACATCACCTATCTGATCCCTCTGCTTGAGGAACTGCACTTGCCTCTGACCACCCGCATGATTCCGTCGCAAACCCTGAAAAACCCGAAAAACAGCGGGTCCGGCGGGGGGGTACTGCTCACAGAGGAGCCGCTGACGGCTAAAGCCAATCCGAAAAGCAGCACGGGCCGGCTGGATATCTTCACGCGGCTTATAACGGACTTCTCTCACCGGTTTGAGGAGATCACGGCCGGTTACAGCGGCAGGCTTTACCTGGAGGTGGTTCCGAAGTCGTTTCCAGTGAAAGTGCGGACCGGGCAGCGCCTGAACCAGTTGAGGATACGCCACGGCTTTGCCCGGCTTAGCGACCAGGATATTCTGCATACCCATCAGCACGATCCCATTCTGTTTGATGAAAACGGAAAACCGCTGCCGGTTGACGAACTCAACGTGCGCAATGGTCTCTTCATGAGAGTAGGCCTGCACGGACCGGAAGGCAGTATCATCGGCTACCGGGCCAAAAAACACCGGGACCTCATTGACCTGGAGATGAAAGATCACTATGACGTTGAGGAATTCTGGGATCCGATCTATGCCCGAAAGGATGATTACATGATCCTGGAACCTGAAGCTTTCTACATCTTCGCCTCCCGTGAGCGTTGCCGAATACCCCGGCACCTTGCCGCGGAAATGGTGCCCTATGACACAGGCTCGGGAGAGTTGCGGACCCATTACGCCGGCTTTTTCGACAGCGGGTTTGGCGGAGAGATCCGGGACGGCGGGGCACGGGCTGTCCTGGAGGTACGCTCTCACGATGTGCCGTTCCTGGTCGAGGACGGACAGACTTTTTTTCGCATGATTTTCGAGTCCAATACGGCTCCGCCCGAATCACTCTATGGAATAGAGCTTGAAAGCCATTACCAGGGACAATCTCTGAAGCTGGGGAAACATTTCCGGGACATGCCTCCCCGGAGTACACCTCCGCCGAGTCCGCTTCCCGGTTCCGACTGAGCTAAGCCGGCGGCATGGAAACGGGGAAAAGACCGGCCTGCGTAGAAACGCCAACATGTAAATATTCAGACGTATGACGACCCATACAGGTTTCGAAGCAGAACGGGAGCATTTTCTCTTTTATGCACCACCGGAGAATATCCGTGACGATAGCGTCTGTTTTGAAGCCGAAGAGGCACACCACATGGGCAGAGTGCTGAGAAAACGCGTGGGGGATGTGGTTTGGGCCACCGACGGAATGGGAAACAAACTGAAGGTGGAACTGACAGAGGCCGGAAAGAAACGGGTGGAAGGGAAGATCCTGAAGAAAGATTTTGTATCACCCGGTCCGGAATACCTTCTCGCTGCCGGCGCGGTGCGTCAGCGTGAGCGCATGGAATTCGCTGTTGAAAAAGCCGTTGAATTGGGTGCCACCCGGATTATTATTTTCCATTCCGATTATTCCGGAAGACAGGAAATACGGCCGGCCCGGATTCAGAAAACCATACTCTCTGCCATGAAACAGAGCCGTCGTTACCATTTGCCGGCATGGGAAGAGTACCGCTCCTTTGATGATGTGTTGACAAAATATGCCGGAGACTGTGATTTCTGGATGGCACACCCCGCCGCGGACTACGACACACATCCCGCCGCAGACTCTGCCACGGATCCCGCCAAAGATCCCGCCAAAGATCCCGCCAAAGATCCCGCCAAAGATCCCGCCAAAGATCCCGCCAAAGATCCCGCCGCGGACCCCGCCTCAGACTCTGCCACGGATCCCGGCATGGACCTCGCCGCAGATACCGCCACAAATCCTGTCACGGACCCGGAACCAGGCAAAGAAAAAGAATCCATCGAAAGTGCTGAGGCGCAAAGCCGCAGAATCACACCGGAATCCGGTCGGGTGTGGAGAGACTTACGGAGGGTGCTGCTGGCGGTGGGACCGGAAGGCGGTTTTTCACAGCGCGAAGTGGAACTGGCGGATCGGGCTGGTGTTCGCCTTGTGGATCTTGGACCCGGAAGACTGCGCACCGAAACTGCCGTTTGCGCACTGATGTCACTGGCTATACTGAATACGAAACAAATACCGGCATCCGGAGGATAATCCCGCACATCGGGCATCGGATGCCATCGAAAGGTAATGGACTTTCAATCGCCCAAAGAGGCATTTACAAGTCTTGTTGCGGCTTTAAAAAGGACATTAGAAGCTTGAGACCGCCAGTCGTATTCGCCACAGCCGTATTCGCCACAGCCGTATTGTCGTTTGATGCTTGATTTCAGTAGTTTAAAACCTGGTCCCGCATGGTTTTGAGACTTTGCACTTCGGGCCACAGCGTCTGGGCCACTTGCACCATGAAATCGAATTCATCATTGAATACCGGGTAGAAATATTCGTTACCCCAGACCTGCCGGGCAAGGTCTGCCTTCATGAATCCCAGTGATGCCGGGAGCTGCTCTTCTAACAGGGAATCATTCAGATACAGGGTGTTTTCGACGAAGTTGGCGGTGGTTACCGTATCCGATACAGCCAGTCCGCCTTCCTGCAATCTTTCAATAAACGCGGTCTGGTAGTATTCCGACCATGAGAAATCGGTCCGGAAGTCCTCAAAACGGTCGACCCATTCATCCCGGAAACCATCGCCGTAGCGATCGATGAAATCCCGCACAAAGGAGGAGCCCACGTTCTGTCTGCGCATGAGCAGGAACAGTTCGTTGGTTGGATCCAGATCGACAATGTGATCGGGAACCACCCCGCCGCCTCCGTAGACTTTGCGGCCGGCACTGGTCCGGAACTTCAGTGAATCGGGTACGTTTTCGATGAAGTTGGAGATATCACCGGTGGCACTTTCATCCCGCGAAAAAATTTCATAGACATATTTTTCACGCCCTTCGTGGAAAGGTTTTTGAATGGCTCTTCCGCTGGGAGTAAGGTAGCGGGATATGGTGATGCGGATATTGCTTTGGTCGGGTAGCTCGTATTGCTGCTGAACCAGGCCCTTGCCGAAGGTACGTCTGCCGACAACCAGTCCGCGGTCATGATCCTGGATGGCTCCGCTGACAATTTCGCTGCCGGAAGCGGACCCCTCGTCAACCAGAACGATCAGCGGAATTTCACGATAGGGACCGCTGTAGCGAGCACGGTATTCGGAGGTGAAGCGCATATGACGGCTCTGAGTTGCCACGAGGCGAGTGCCTCGCGGGAAGAAATCGTTGGTCATGCGCACGGCCTGTTCCAGATAACCGCCGGGATTGCCCCGCAGGTCCAGGACCAGGCGCTGCATATCCATGGCCATAAGCTTTTGCATGGCATCGGTGAACTCCTGGTGGGTGGTTGCCGCAAACCGGTTGACCCGGATATAACCGGTGATTTCGTCGAGCATGTACGAACTGTCAACGGTATAGAGGGGTATTTCGTCACGAA